>NZ_JBHTLQ010000003.1:0-150235 GCF_042679085.1 Phenylobacterium conjunctum
CCGCCAGGACCTCGCGGCGCTGGACGAACAACTGGCGGTCGCCCGCAACCGCATCGCGGCCATCCTGGGCGCCGGTCCGGACCGCGGCCTCGCCCTGACCCGGCCGACTGTGAACGCCGCCGCCCAGACGGGCCTGCCGGCCAACCTGGCCGCGGACCTCGTGGGCCGGCGTCCGGACCTCACCGCAGCACGGCTGCGCGCCGAGTCCGCCGCCCGCCGCATCGATGTGGCCCGGGCCGGCTTCTATCCAAACCTCAACCTGGCGGCCTTCACCGGGGTCAACGCCCTGGGCCTCGACATGCTGACCCGGTCCGGCTCGGACATCGGTCAGGTCGGCCTCGCCTTCAGCCTGCCGATCTTCGAGGGTGGAGCGATCCGGGCCGGCTATCGCGGCGCGCGGGCGGAATACGACGCCGCCGTCGCCGCCTATGACCAGACCCTGGTTCAGGCCCTGCAGGAGGTGGCCGACGCCGCCGCCGGCGAACGCGCCCTCCAGACCCGCCTGTCCGCCGCCCGCGAGGCGCTGGAGGCGGGGGAGGCGGCCTACAAGGTCGCCCGCCTTCGCTACGAGGGCGGCCTGTCCACCTACATCGCGCTGCTGTCGGCGGAAGACGCCGTCATCGCCCAACGCCGCGCCGTGGCCCAGCTTGAGGCCCGCGCGCTCACCCTTGACGCCAGCCTGGTCCGCGCCCTCGGCGGCGGCTTCCGCGCCTGAATTCCTCCCCGGAAGGACTTCCCATGTCCCAAGAAATCGCTCCCGCCTCGGCCAATGACCGCCGTCGTCGCCTGTTCACTGTCCTGGCCATGGTGGTCGGCACGGTGGGCGTCATCTGGCTGATCTACTGGCTGTTCGTCGGCTCCAAGCACGTCGAGACCGAGGACGCCTACGTCCAGGCCAGCACTGCCCAGGTCACCGCCCTGGTCAGCGGGGCCCTGGTCTCCGTGCCCGTGCATGAGACCCAGGTGGTGAAGAAGGGCGACGTCTTGGCGGTCATCGAGCCGGCGGACTATCGCTACGCCCTGGCCCGGGCCCGGGCGGACCTGGACCAGACCGAGCGTCGGGTGCGGCAGTACTTCGCCAACGACAAGGCCCTGGCCGCCCAGGCTGAGGCCCGCGCCTCCGACATCGCCCGCGCCCAGGCCGAACTCCGCCGGGCCGAGGTGGAATACAATCGCCGCAAGGCCCTGGCCGGCGCCGGCGCGGTGTCCGGCGACGAACTGACCGCGGCGGAGACCGCGCTCGCCTCGGCCCGCTCCGCCTTCGCCCAGGCCCAGGCCCAGGCTGTCGCCGCCGGCGAACAACAGAAGGCCGCCAACAGCCTGATCGCCGGGGCTGGGGTCTCAGACAATCCGGAAGTGGCCGCCGCCCGCGCGCGCCTGGCCCAGGCCGAGCTCGATCTGGGCCGCACGGTGGTCAAGGCCCCGGTCGACGGCGTGGTCACCGGCAACTCAGTGGAGATCGGCCAGAAGGTCGCCACCGGCGCTCCGCTGATGAAGATCGTCCCGGTCCAGCGCGCCTATGTGGAGGCCAACTTCAAGGAGGGCCAGCTGCGTAAGGTGCGGCCCGGTCAGGAGGTCGAACTGGTCTCCGACATCTACGGCTCCAAGGTGAAATTCCACGGCAAGGTCGTTGGTCTGGCGGGCGGAACCGGGGCGGCCTTCGCCCTGATCCCGGCCCAGAACGCCACCGGCAACTGGATCAAGGTGGTCCAGCGGGTGCCCGTGCGGATCGCTCTGGATCCCAAGGAACTGGCGGATCATCCCCTGCGGGTGGGTCTGTCCATGAAGGCCGCGATCGACATCTCCGAAAAGTAGGAGAGGCCGCCGTGACCGCCGACACTGACGTTCAGCCGCTAAGGGGCGCACAGCTCCTGATGGCGACCCTGCTCCTGGGGCTCGCCAACTTCATGGTGGTGCTGGATTCCACCATCGCCAACGTCTCGGTGCCGCATATCGCCGGCTCGCTGGCGGTGTCGCCCAGCCAGGGCACCTGGGTCATCACCTCGTACAATGTGGCCGAGGCCATCACCGTGCCCCTGACTGGCTGGCTGGCCCAGCGGTTCGGGCCGGTGCGGGTGTTCGCCTTCGCCATGGCCGGCTTCGGGGTGTTCTCGATGCTCTGCGGCCTGGCGCCCAGCTTCGCCATGCTGGTGGCCTTCCGGGTCGCCCAGGGCTTCTGCGGCGGCCCGATCATGCCGATGAGCCAGACCCTGCTCTTGCACATCTTCCCGCGCAATCGGGCGCCCCAGGCCATGGGCCTGTGGAGCATGACCACGGTGGTCGCCCCCATCGCCGGGCCGATCCTGGGCGGGCTGATCTCTGACAATATCCACTGGAGCTGGATCTTCTTCATCAACATCCCGGTGGCGGCCTTCGTCGGGATCTTCGGCTACCGGGCGCTGATCGCCCATGACACCCCGACCCGGCGGATCAAGGTCGACGGCGTGGGCTTGGCCCTGCTGGTGGTCTGGGTCGGCGCCCTGCAGATCATGCTCGATAAGGGCAAGGAGCTGGAGTGGTTCGCCTCGCCGGTCATCGTCACCCTGGCGGTCACCGCCGCGATCGGCTTCTGCGCCTTCCTGATCTGGGAGCTGACCGAGAAGAACCCCATCGTGAACCTGCGGGTCTTCCGGCACCGCGGCTTCTCGGTCGCGGTGGTGACCATCAGTCTCAGCTTCGGGGCCTTCTTCTCCAGCGTGGTGGTGCTGCCGCTGTGGCTGCAGACCTCCATGGGCTACACGGCCACCTGGGCGGGCTACGCCGGCTGCTTCACCGGGGTCCTGGCGGTGGTCATGTCGCCGGTGGTGGCGGGCCTCGCCCAGAGGTTCGACCCCCGCTACCTGACCTTCTTCGGGGTCACCTGGATGGGGCTGATCTCCCTGTGGCGGACCTTCTACACCACCGATGTCGGCTTCTGGTTCATCGCCGCGCCGCAGCTGGCCCTGGGCTTCGGCATGCCGTTCTTCTTCATCGCCACCAACACCATCGCCATGGGGAGCGTGAACCCTGAGGAGACAGCGGCGGCCTCTGGCCTGTCCAACTTCCTGCGCACCACGGGGGCGGCCTTCGCCACCTCGATCATGACGACCTCCTGGGAGAACACCGCCAGCGCCAAGCGGGCCATGCTGGCCGGCGAGCTCAACGATCCCGCCGGGACCGTCGCCAAGATGGAGGCGGCGGGCTTCACCCACACCCAGGCCCTCGCCAGCCTGGAGCGGATGGTCCAGCAGCAGGGGACCATGCTGTCGACGACGGCCATGTTCTGGGCCGCCGCCGCGGTGTTCATCTTCGCGGCCTGCTTCATCTGGCTGGCCCCGCGTCCGCGCCCCGGCGCGGCGATGGGCGGCGGCCACTAAGCCTTGTCATCCGCGCGCCATGACCTAGCTATGGTCATGCGCGCGCCTTGATGGTAGAGCGCGCGCTTCATTTCGGCGCGGCCCGTCCGCCCGGACTTATCGGATCAAGATATGCTGCTCGGCATCCTGCTCGCCATCCACATCATCGTCTGCGTCTGCCTCATCGGCGTCGTGCTGCTGCAGCGCTCCGAGGGCGGCGCGCTCGGCATGGGCGGCGGCCCCAACGGGATGATGACGGCGCGCGGGGCGGGGGACCTGCTCACCCGCACGACCTGGATCCTGGGGACCCTGTTCTTCATCCTCAGTCTGGCCCTGACCCTGCTGACCGGCCGTCAGAGCGGCTCGGGCTCGGTGGTCGACCGCATCAAGATCGACAATCTGGACGCCAGCAAGCTGGCCCCGCCGCCGTCGGCGCCCGCCCAATCGGCGCCGACCACCTCGGACAGCGCGCCCGCGCCGATCCAGGCCCCGACCCCCACCGTGCGCAATCCCTTCACCGAGCCGGCGGAGCAACCCGCCCAGCCGGCCGCGCCCAAGCCCTAAACCAGGTCATGACAATCCAGGCGTTCCAAAAGCCGCTTCGGCGGCTCCCGACCCGTTTGTGCGTGTCGTCCACAGTTTCGCGCCATTCGCCACAGGGCGCGGGCGCCGAATCACGGCTACTCTGAACGCCCATGGCCCGGTACATTTTCATCACCGGCGGCGTGGTCTCCTCCCTGGGAAAAGGTCTCGCGTCCGCCGCCCTTGGCGCGCTTCTGCAAGCGCGTGGCTACAAGGTCCGCCTCCGTAAGCTCGACCCCTATCTGAACGTCGATCCCGGTACGATGAGCCCCTATCAGCACGGGGAAGTCTTCGTCACCGACGACGGCGCCGAGACCGACCTGGACCTCGGCCACTACGAGCGCTTCACCGGCGTGAACGCCACCCGGGCCGACAACATCACCACCGGTCAGATCTACAAGAAGATCATCGAGAAGGAGCGTCGCGGCGACTATCTGGGCGCGACCGTCCAGGTGATTCCGCACGTCACCGGCGAGATCAAGGAGTTCGTCCTGTCCGATCCGGGCGAGGGCGTCGACTTTGTGCTGGTCGAGGTGGGCGGCACGGTGGGCGACATCGAGGGTCTGCCGTTCTTCGAGGCCATCCGTCAGCTGGGCCAGGAACTGCCCCGCGGCCACGCCTGCTACATCCACCTGACCCTCTTGCCGTACATCAAGACGGCCGGCGAGATGAAGACCAAGCCGACCCAGCACTCGGTCAAGGAGCTGCGCTCCATCGGCATCCAGCCGGACATTCTGCTGTGCCGCTGCGAGCAGGAGATCCCGGCCGGCGAGCGCCGCAAGATCGGCCAGTTCTGTAATGTCCGCGAAAGCGCCGTGATCCAGGCGATGGACAGCGCCAATATCTACGCCGTGCCCCTGGACTATCACGCCCAGGGCCTGGACCGCGAAGTGCTGGACGTGTTCGGCATCACCGATGCCCCGGCCCCGAACCTGTCGCGCTGGGAAGGCATCTCCAACCGGCTGGCCAATCCGGACGGGGCGGTGAACATCGCCATCGTCGGCAAATACACCGGCCTGACCGACGCCTATAAGTCCCTGGTCGAGGCCCTGATCCACGGCGGCGTCGCCAACAACGTCAAGGTCAAGCTGGACTGGATCGAGGGCGAGGCCTTCGAGCGCGAGGAAAGCCTGATCGCCGAGCGCCTGACCGAGGTGCATGGCGTGCTGGTCCCAGGCGCGTTCGGGGAGCGGGGCTCGGCCGGCATGATCCGCGCCGTCCAGTTCGCCCGCGAGCACGAGATTCCCTATTTCGGCATCTGCTTCGGCATGCAGATGGCGATGATCGAGGCGGCCCGGAACCTGGCCGGCCTGACCAAGGCCTCGTCCACAGAGTTCGGCCCCACGGACGAGCCGGTGGTCGGCCTGATGACCGAGTGGGTCCAGGGCAACGAGCGCCAGGTCCGCAAGGAAGGCGACGATCTGGGCGGCTCCATGCGCCTGGGCGCCTATGAGGCGATCCTGACGCCAGGCTCCAAGGTCGCCGAGATCTATGGCTCCAGCGCCATCCAGGAGCGCCACCGCCACCGCTACGAGGTCAATATCGGCTATCGCGAGGCGATCGAGGGCACCGGCCTGAACTTCTCGGGCCTGTCGCCGGACGGCGTCCTGCCGGAGATCTGCGAGCGCAGCGACCACCCCTGGTTCGTGGGCGTCCAGTATCACCCCGAGCTCAAGAGCCGGCCCTTCGACCCGCATCCGTTGTTCGCCAGCTTCATCGGCGCCGCCAAGGAACGCAGCCGGCTGGTCTAGGTCCCGCCGCCTCTCCGGATTGTCATGGCCGGGCTTGTCCCGGCCACCCATGATCTCTGATCCGGCGGTGCGGACCATGAGCTATCAGTGCGTATGGGTGGCCGGGACAGGCCCGGCCATGACGTTAGGATGAGCCCCGCCATGTCTATCCCCATCGTCGCCTTCTCGGACGTCCTTTGCGTCTGGGCCTATGTGGCCGAGCTGCGCCTGGATGAGGTGAAGCGGGCGTTCGGAGACCAGGTCTCGATCCAGCACCGGTTCTGCACGGTGTTCGGCGATACGGCGCGCAAGATCCCCACCACCTGGGCGGACCGCGGCGGCTATGACGGCTTCAACGCCCATCTGCGGCACACCGGCGAACAGTTCCCCGAGACCGTGATCCATCCGGACCTGTGGCGCAGCGTGCGGCCGACCTCGTCCTGGGGCGCGCACCTGTGGCTGAAGGCCGCCCAGTTGGACGAGGTGGCGGGCGGCTGCGCCCCTGGAGCCGCTGACGCCGCGATCCGGGCCATGCGCGCCGCCTTCTTCCGTAACGCCCGCGACATCTCGAGCCGAACCGTGCAGCTTGAAGTCCTGAAAGCCGCCGGCGCCGATCCGGCCCGGCTGCAGGCGCTCATCGACGACGGCCGGGCCTTCGCCGCCCTCGCTTCAGACCTGCAGGACGCCGAGGCCATGCGCGTCCAGGGCAGCCCCACCTTCGTGCTCAATGACGGCCGCCAGAAGCTCTACGGCAATGTCGGCTTCCGGATCATCGAGGCCAACATCCAGGAACTGCTGCGCGAGCCGAAGCCCGACCAGGCCAGCTGGTGCTGAGTTAGCTGACCACCCGCACGGGCCGCTCGCCGGCCTTGGACATCCGTCCCACCTTGCGCGCCAGGGGAAAGCCGTCGGCCTGCGCCAGAGCCAGGATCTCGTCGGCAGCCTCAGGGGCGACAGCGATCAGCAGGCCGCCGCTGGTCTGAGGGTCGCACAGGATGTCCCGGACCGCCTCTCCGAAAGGCTCCACGCCCGTCACCTCGTCGCCATAGCTCGCCCAGTTGCGCACCGAAGCGCCGGTCCGCACGCCGGCGTCGGCCAGGGCCTGCACGGTCGGCAACAGCACTGGCGCGGTGGCCGAGATCTCGGCGGTCAGGCCCGACCCCTTGGCCATCTCCCGGGCGTGGCCCAGCACGCCGAAGCCGGTCACATCGGTCATGGCGTGGACGCCGGGATGTTCAGCGAGCCTCTGGCCCAGGATGTTCAGCTGGGTGGTCGAGGCGATCAGGGCCTCATAGCCCTCCGGCGCAATCTTCTCCTGCTTGAAGGCCGCGGACAGGACGCCGACGCCCAGGCCCTTGGTCAGGATCAGGATGTCGCCGTCCCTGGCCCCGGCGTTGGTCAGCACGCGGTCGGGGTGGACGAGACCCAGGGCCACCAGGCCATAGATCGGCTCGACGCTGTCGATGGAGTGGCCCCCGGCCACAGGGATGCCCGCCGCGGCGCAGACCGAGGCGCCGCCCGACAGAATGGCCGCGATGGTCTCCGGCGACAGCTTGCCGATCGGCATGCCGACGATGGCCAGGGCCAGGATCGGCTTTCCCCCCATGGCGTAGATGTCGGACAGGGCGTTGGTCGCGGCGATCCGGCCGAAATCGAAGGGGTCGTCGACCACCGGCATGAAGAAGTCCGTGGTCGCCACCAGGGCCTGGCTGTCGTTCAGCCGCCAGACGGCGGCGTCGTCGCTGGTCTCCGTGCCCACCAGCAGGTCGGGAAAGGCCGCCGCCGCTGGGGTCTTGGCCAGGATCTCCTGCAGCACCGCCGGCGCGATTTTGCAGCCGCAGCCGCCCCCATGGGCCAGCGAGGTGAGGCGAGGGGTGTCGGTCAAGGCGGGCTCCGATCAAGTCTGACATCGGTCATAGGCGAGGCCGGCCGTGCGCACTAGAACTTGGTCATGGCCATCCAGTACACCGAGGCGGTCGACGCCCAGTCCCTGTCCAAATACGACGCCATCCTGGACGTGCGTAGCCCTGGCGAGTTCGACGAGGACCACATTCCGGGGGCCGAGAACCTGCCGGTGCTGGACAACGCCGAGCGGGCGGAAGTGGGGACCATCTATGTCCAGGAGTCCCGCTTTCTCGCCCGCCGGATCGGCGCCGCCCATGTGGCCCGCAACATCGCTCGTCATCTGGAGACAGCCCTGACCGACCGCCCGGCCAGTTTCCGGCCGTTGATCTATTGCTGGCGCGGCGGGCAACGCTCGAACGCCATGGCCACCATCCTGTCCCAGGTCGGCTGGCCGGTGACCTTGCTGACCGGCGGCTACAAGACCTATCGGCGCCGGGTGACGGCGCGGTTGTATGACGAGAGCCAGGACCTGAACCTGATCCTGCTGGATGGTCACACCGGCGTCGCCAAGACCGAGATCCTACACCGCCTCGCCGCCCGGGGTGTCCAGACCCTGGACTTGGAGGGCCTGGCGGCGCATCGGGGCTCGCTGTTCGGTGCGATCGCTGGTCGGCCCCAGCCCAGTCAGAAGTTGTTTGAAAGCCGCCTGCTCCAGGCCCTGGACCGGCTGGATCCGTCCCGGCCCATCGTGGTCGAGGCGGAATCCAGCAAGATCGGCGACCGAATGACGCCGCCGCTCCTGTGGCGCGCCATGCAGGCCGCGCCCCGCATCGAGATCTCCGCCGGCCGGGAGGCGCGGGCGAGCTATCTGGTCAGCGCCTATCGCGATGTGATCGAGAACCCCGCCGAGATGGAGGCCGCCTTCGCGCGCCTGCCGACCTATCCTGGACGCAAGCGCCTGGAGGACTGGCGCGCGCTTGCGGCGGAGGGGGCGTTCGAGGACCTGGCCGTCGCCCTGATGGAGTCGCACTACGACCCGGCCTATGACCGCTCGTCGCGCAAGGACGAGCGGCCGCGTCTGGGGGCGCTGGCGTTGCCAGACCTGAGTCCCGGCAGTCAGGATGCGGCGGTCCTGGAAATTCGACGCCTCGCCGGCGTCTAGAGACGTCCCATGCTCAAGGTTCTCGGCCGCCAGACCTCGATAAATGTCCGCAAGGTGCTGTGGACGGCCGCCGAACTGGGCCTCGCCTATGAGCTGGATCAGAGTTGGGGGACCACCCGAGAGCTGTCCGAGCCTGAATTCCTGGCCCTGAACCCCAGCGCCCAGATGCCGGTGCTGATCGATGGCGACGTGGTGCTGTTCGAGTCCAACGCTGTTTGCCGCTATCTGGCGGACCGCTATGGCGACGGCGCGATCTGGCCCGCCGATCCCGGCGCCCGCGCCCGGGTCGACCAGTGGATGGAATGGCAGTCCGCCACCCTGAACCCTGTGTGGGGCGACGCCTTCCTGGGTCTGGTGCGTCGTCCCGAGGCCTATGTGGGACGGCAGGACGCCATCGCCGCCAGCGCCGCGCGCTGGAACAGGTTGATGCTGGTGCTGGAGGACGAACTGGCGGCGCGGCCCTATGCGGCGGGTGACAGCTTCACCCTGGCCGACATTGTTCTCGGTCTCAGCGTCCATCGTTGGCGTTCGACGCCCATCAGCCATCCGCCGACGCCGAACCTCACCGCCTATCTCGCACGGCTTCGGCGTCGGCCGGCGTTCGACGCGGTGTCACCGGCCGACATGGCCTAGCCCCTCACGAAGGCCTCGAACCGGTCCTTCCAGTCGGGGTGCCAGCGGGACAGGGCCGGACGGTTCTCGACGATATCGTTTGCGTTCCAGAGCACCCGCTTCTCATCCAGGGCGCGCGGCGTCTCATTGTCCTCGCACCAGATGTAGAACTCGCCCCGGCCGATCCCGTCCAGCAGGCGGTCCACCACCTGGTCCGGCGTCCAGGCGCCGGGCGGCTGCTGCGGCACGCGGGCCGCGATCATGCCGGTATAGGTGAAGCCGGGGACCAGCAGGTGGGCGCTGACCTGGCAGCCTTCCCGGTTGCGCAGGGTGTGGGCCAGGCCCTCGGTCAGGGCCTTCACCCCGGCCTTGGACACATTGTAGGCCGTGTCGCCGGGCGGGCAGGTGACGCCCTGCTTGGAGCCGGTGTTGATGATCAGGCCGGGCGCGCCGCCCCCAGCCATGGCGGGGCCGAACACCTGGGTTCCATTGACGACCCCCATCAGATTGACGCCCAGGACCCGCAACCAGCCGTCCGGGTTGGACAGGGCGTCGCCCCCGCCGCCGACGCCGGCGTTGTTCATCAGTACGGCGACCGGGCCCAGTTCGGCCTCCACCCGGTCCGCCAAGGCCTCGACCGAGGCGCGGTCCGAGACGTCTACCCGCACCGCCAGGCCCGCGTCGCCGAGTTCGGCGCTGGCCTTGTCCAGGGCGTCAGGATTGGCGTCGGCGATGCAGACCTTCAAGCCCAGGGTCGCAAAGCGCTTGGCGGCGGCGAGGCCAATCCCGCTGGCGCCGCCGGTGATGACGGCGATCTTGCCGGGGGTGAGGGCGGGATGGACGGTCATGGGGAGCTCCTGGGAATCTTGACGGCATAATGCCATGCGCACGCCGTGCGAGGCCAAGCTGCGCGCTGTCTGCTAGCCTGTCGTCATGGTGACCCCAGACAACCTCCGCCGCCTTGCCCTGCTCCTGCCCGAATCTCAGGAGGGGGATGACCACGGCAAGCCGGCTTTCATGGTGGGCAAGAAGATCTTCTGCACCCTCAGCGACGAGGCCGCGGTCGTCCGATTGCCTGCGGAGGATCAGCACAACCTGCTGGACGAGGGCGTGATCGAGGCGGTCCCGGGGTATTGGGGTCGCAAAGGCTGGACCCGCGTACATCTGCCGGCGGCGGATGAGGCGCAGGTGAAGACCCTGCTTCGCCTGGCTTGGGACGGCGTTGCGCCGAAGCGCATACCTCGACCCTGACAATTTCGCAGGGAAGGGTGGCTATACAGCCGGCGAGGGGCTAGCCCTGCGCCCGGACAATAGGGGTGTGGCGCATGAGCGGCGAAGACGAGTTCGTCTATGACGAAGCGACCGGGGAATGGGTGGCGGCCAGTGAACTCGCCGCGCGGGCAGGTCCGAGCTCGGTCGAGGTGCGCGATTCCGTCGGCAATCTGCTGGCCGACGGCGACAGCGTGGTCCTGGTCAAGGACCTGAAGGTCAAGGGCGCCGGCCAGACCTTGAAGCGCGGCACGGTGATCCGCTCCATCAAGCTGACCGGCGACGACCAGGAGATCGATTGCCGCTACGAGGGCATCAAGGGCCTCGTGCTGCGCGCCGAGTTCGTGAAGAAGAACTAGGCCGAGGGCCACTCCTTCATGATGGTCGCGAGGTCGAAGTACTCGCGCCAGGCGGTGATCTTGCCGTCACGGACCTGGAACATGCCTGCGACCGGCAGCTCGACCCACTTGTCCGGCAAGCGATGGCGGTCCAGGCGCTCGGTGAACACCCAGTCGCCCTGGATGATGGTCTGCACGACCTTCAGGTCGTTCTCGATCGTGGGGGCGAAGAAGGGCTCCAGCACGGCGCGCACGCCTGCAGGTCCCTTCACCCGGCTCATCGGAATGTTCACGTACTCGCAGTCGTCGCTGATGAAGGGCAGGGCGGTCTCCCAGTCCTTCTCGCCGGCGGCCTTGAGGAAGGCTTCGATCGTGGCCATCGGGCCTGCAGATTCGGTCATGGGAGATCCTTTCAAGCTTGGCGGCGAAGCAGGCCGCAGGCCTGCAGGGGAATGACCCACGCTGTCAGGACCACGAGGTTGGTCAAGACGTTCAGGGCGAACCCGGTCGAGACCGAGATGATGCAGTCGGGGATGAACCAGGCGACCAGGCCCAGGGTCAGAGGGCGCCACAGGCGCGCGCCCAGCTCCGGGTTGGCCAGGGCGGCGCGGACCACCACGAAGAGGGTCACGCCCCAGCCGAACGTGACGGCGCCCATCAGCCCGGTCGAGAACCTGAGCGTGTCGTTGAGTTGGGGCGTCTGGCCGTTCAGCAAGGTCAGCAGGGCGAGGGTCGGGCCGTCGAGGCCCGGAAAGGCCGCGCCCATCAGCAGGGCGCCGAACCCGATGACCCCGAGGGTGACGCCGATCAGCCATCGGCTCCAGAAGCTTGAAATCATGGTAGTGCGTCCCTCCAGCGGCCTGTTGGCTCGAATCTTGTAGTGTTCACTACATATACCTGGAGTGTAGCGCGCGCTACAGATATCTGATGACCCCGCGTGACGACCGCCGGCAGGCGACCCTCGACGTCCTGGCCGACCATGTGCTGGCGAACGGTCTGGCCGGGTCCAGCCTGAAGGCCCTGGCCGCCTCGGCCGGCACCAGCGACCGGATGCTGGTCTATTACTTCGAGACCAAGGAGGGGCTGCTGACGGCGGTCCTGACCCATATCGCGGAGCGTATGACCGCGCGGATGGACGCGGCTCTGGCGCCGGGCGTCCGCCTGCCGTTCGGCCAGCTGCTGGTCGCCCTGCGGCAGGGGCTCAAAGGCCCTGATCTGGCGCCCTTTATGAGCTTGTGGGTCGAGCTGGCCGCCGGTGCGACCCGAGGCGTCCAACCGCATCTGGCGGTCAGTGGCGCGGTGGCCGCGGGCTTCCTGGCCTGGGTGGAGGGCCACCTCGAGCCGCCGGCTGGCCAGGATGGTCGGGAGCTCGCCGCCCTGCTGCTGGCGGCGATCGACGGCATGATGCTGCTGGACGCTGTGGGCCTGGGCGAGGCCTGCGACGCGGCCACCGCCGCGGGCGCGAAGCTCGTCTAGGCCGAATCAGATTGGCCGATGGCCTCGATGTGTCCGGGCTGACCGGCGTCGAGGCGGGCTTTCAGTCGGTTGCGCCACGCCCCAAACCCCCTTCGTCTATGTTGACGCTGAACAGGTCTGGAATTCCGCCTATTGTGACCCTTGAAACCGCGTGGGCTTTCATGCATACACCCCCGCTCACGTCGGCGGCCCCGTGCGGCCGCCGCTTCCATTTACACGCCTGAGAGATTCTCCCGTGGCCGTTCCTAAGCGCAAAGTCTCCCCGTCGCGTCGCAACATGCGTCGTTCGCACCACGCCCTCGGCGCCAATTCCTATGTCGAAGACAAGGAAACCGGCGAGCTGAAGCGCCCGCACCACATCGACCTGAAGACCGGCATGTACAAGGGCCGCCAGGTCATCACCCCGAAGGAAGACTAGTCGTCTTCCTCTGGCCGCTGCGCGCGGCCGGGTGAGTAAGAGCTTTGAAGCCACCCGCTCCGGACCTCCGGGGCGGGTGGCTTTGCGTTTACAGCCCTACTGGCTGCGGCCTCGGGCCAGCACGCCCTGGCGGCGGGCCTCGACGCCTTCGGGCGTGACATGGGCGTTGTGGGCCCGGCTGACGCTCTGTTCCAGCTCCAGGCCGTCACGCAGGGTCGTCTCGTAGCCGTCGTCGATCATCGCCTTGTAGGTGATCAGCATGTCGGTCTCGACCTGGGCCATATCGGCGGCCAGCTTCAGGGCGGTCGGCAGCAACTGGTCGGGTTCGACCACGCGGTTGGCCAGGCCCCAGTCATAGGCGGTCTGGGCGTCCAGGAAGTTGCCGCTGAGCGACAGCTCCTTGGCGCGATAGGGGCCGATGGTCCGCGACAGCTTCTGGGACAGGCCCCAGCCCGGCGTGATGCCCACCCGGGCGTGGGTGTCGGCGAACCGGGCGCGGGTCGAGCAGATCAGCACGTCGCAGGCCAGGGCCAGCTCGAAGCCGCCGGTGATGGCCACCCCGTTGATCGCCCCGATCACCGGCTTCTTGCAGGCGATGACGGCCCAGGCCGGGCTGTCCGAAGGCTCGGTGGAGTTGGCGGCCTTCAGGCCCTCCGGATCGCTGCCCAGTTCCTTCAGGTCCAGGCCGGCGGTGAAGGCGCGGTCGCCGGCCCCGGTGAGCACGATCACCTTGACCTCGGGGTCGGCGTCCAGCTTGGCCAGGGCCTTGGGCAACTCGGCGCGCAGGGCCCGCGAGAGGGCGTTCATGGCCTCGGGCCGGTTGAGGGTGACGAGGGCGACCCCGTCCTTGATGTCCACGAGCAGCATGATTTCCTCCCTGATGTCTGGCGATCCAGCGCCCCGAGCCGTGACGGAAGTCAAGGCGGGACAGGCGGTTGCGATTGCTTGGGGGCTCGAAGCTTTGTATGGGCTGCGCACCGAAAATTGATGAGCCGCCGGAGGCCACCGTGACCGAGATCGTCGACATCACCGCCCGTGAGATCCTGGACAGCCGGGGCAACCCGACGGTCGAGGTGGACGTGGTTCTGGAAGACGGCTCCATGGGCCGCGCGGCGGTGCCGTCGGGTGCTTCGACCGGCGCCCACGAGGCGGTGGAAAAGCGCGACGGCGACAAGTCCCGTTACCTTGGCAAGGGCGTGCTGCAGGCGGTCGAAGCCGTCAACGGCGAGATCTATGACGCCCTGTCGGGATTTGAGGCCGAGGACCAGCGCCGGATCGACCAGGTGCTGATCGAGCTGGACGGCACGCCGAACAAGTCGCGGCTGGGCGCTAATGCGATCCTGGGCGTCAGCCTGGCGGTGGCCAAGGCCGCGGCGGGCAGCGCCAACCTGCCGCTCTACAAGTACGTCGGCGGCGTCGGCGCCCGCGTGCTGCCGGTGCCGATGATGAACATCATCAATGGCGGCGCCCACGCCGACAATCCGATCGACATCCAGGAATTCATGATCCTGCCGACCGGCGCGGCCACCTTCGCTGAAGGCCTGCGCATGGGCGCCGAGATCTTCCACGGCCTGAAGGCCGCCCTGAAGGCCGCCGGCCACAACACCAATGTTGGCGACGAAGGCGGCTTCGCCCCCAACATCGCCACGGCCGAAGACGCCCTGGCTTTCATCGTGAAGGCCGGTGAAGCGGCGGGCTACAAGGCCGGCGACGACTTCCAGCTCGGCCTGGACGTGGCATCCACCGAGTTCTTCAAGGGCGGCAAGTACGTCATGGACGGGGAGGGCAAGACCCTCGAGCCCTGCGCCATGGTCGACTATCTGGCTGGCTTGGTCGCCAAGTTCCCCATCGTCACCATCGAGGACGGCTGCGCCGAGGACGACTTCGAAGGCTGGAAGATCCTGACCGATAAGCTGGGCGGGAAGGTCCAGCTGGTCGGCGACGACCTGTTCGTCACCAACCCGGCGCGCCTGTCCGTCGGCATCGACAAGGGCCTGGCCAACTCGATCCTGGTGAAGGTCAACCAGATCGGCACCCTGTCCGAGACCATGGATGCGGTCGATATGGCCCATCGCGCCGGCTACACCGCCGTGATGAGCCACCGCTCGGGCGAGACCGAGGACTCCACCATCGCCGACCTGGCCGTCGCCACCAACTGCGGTCAGATCAAGACCGGCTCGCTGGCCCGTTCGGACCGGACCGCCAAGTACAATCAGCTGCTGCGCATCGAGGAAGAGCTGGGCGACCAGGCCATCTATCTCGGCCGCAAGGCCCTGAAGCGCCTCTAGGGCGGCTGTAAACCAAAGTTAAGCATATCGGGCGAGACTGGCGCTCTCGAAATCCAAAGTGATTCCAGCGCCGTGCTCGCCCGAATTCGCCCCTACCTGCCGACCGCGGCCCTGGCGTTCCTGATCTTCTATTTCTCTTTCCACGCCCTGACCGGCGAGCGCGGCCTCTTGTCCTCAAACCAGCGCGACGCCACCTTGGCGGCTAAGATGCAGGAACTCGACAAGCTGCGTGTCCAGAGACAGGACCTTGAGGCTCGCGCGCGGCTGTTGCGCGATTCCAGCCTTTCAGCGGACCTTCTGGAGGAGCGAGCGCGTTCCCTGCTAGGTTTCGCCGATCCCAGGGATTATGTGATCCGGACGAAGCCCTAGGATTGGATTCGTATTCCCCTACGGACACCTCCTTGGGGAGAACCTTGGTTTTGACGCGGAGACGAGACCGCGGTGGCGCATTCCACGGAGAAACGCATGGCGCGTGGGCAATCCGGCTCGGCTGTGAAGCGGAAGAAGAATGACACCGGTGTCAATGGTGGGGTAGAAGGCGGCATGGACAAGGACACCCTGCTTTCCTTCTATCGCGATATGCTGATGATCCGCCGCTTCGAGGAGCGCGCCGGCCAGCTGTACGGCATGGGCCTGATTGGCGGCTTCTGTCACCTCTATATCGGCCAAGAGGCCATCGCCGTCGGCGTCCAGGCCATCAAGACGCCGGGCGACCAGGTGATCACCGGCTATCGCGACCACGGCCACATGCTGGCCTGCGGCATGGACCCCAAGGAAGTCATGGCCGAGCTGACCGGCCGGGCCGGCGGTTCGTCCAAGGGCAAGGGCGGGTCGATGCACATGTTCTCGACGGCGGCGGACTTCTACGGCGGCCACGGGATCGTGGGCGCCCAGGTCAGCCTCGGCACCGGCCTGGCGCTGGCCAACAAGTACCGGGCTAACGGCAAGGTCGCCTTCGCCTATTTCGGCGACGGCGCGGCCAACCAGGGCCAAGTCTATGAGAGCTTCAACATGGCCGAGCTCTGGTCGCTGCCGATCGTCTATGTGATCGAGAACAACCAGTACGCCATGGGCACCTCCATCGAGCGCGCCTCGTCGGAGACCCACCTCTACAAGCGCGGCCAGTCCTTCAGGATCCCCGGCGAAGAGGTTGACGGCATGGACGTGCTGGCCGTCCGCGACGCTGCGGCCCGCGCCGCCGAGCATGCGCGCTCCGGCCAGGGCCCCTACATCCTGGAAATGAAGACCTACCGCTATCGTGGCCACTCCATGAGCGACCCGGCGAAGTACCGGACGCGGGAGGAGGTCGACGAGGTCCGCAAGACCCGTGACCCCATCGACCACCTGCAGGAGCTGCTGGAGAAGAACGGCTGGGCCGACGAGGCCGCGCTGAAGGCCATCGACGCCGAGGTGAAGCGCATTGTCGCCGACGCCGCCGAGTTCGCCCGCACCTCCCCGGAGCCCGAACCGTCCGAACTCTACACCGACGTCTATCTGGAGGCCGCCCAGTGACCGACGTCCTGATGCCCGCCCTGTCGCCCACCATGGAAGAGGGCACCCTGGCCAAATGGCACGTGAAGAAGGGCGACACTGTGCGCAGCGGCGACGTGATCGCCGAGATCGAGACCGACAAGGCGACCATGGAGGTCGAAGCCGTCGATGAGGGCGTGATCGAGGAAATCCTGGTTCAGGAAGGGACCGAGGAGGTGAAGGTCAATACGCCCATCGCCCGCCTGTCCGGCGGCAGCGCTACGGCCTCGCCGCCGCCTCCGCCCACCTCTTCCGGCGAGCCTGGGAAGCAGCCGCCCGAAGCCGCCCAGCCGCAGCCCGAGGGCGAGGCGGCGACGCCAGTCCCGGCCAAGACTGAGCTGCGCGATCCGGAACTTCCGGCCGACGCCAAGATGGTCAAGATCACCATCCGCGACGCCCTGCGCGACGCCATGGCCGAGGAGATGCGTCGCGACGACGCGGTGTTCCTGATGGGCGAGGAAGTCGCCCAGTACCAGGGCGCCTACAAGGTCAGCCGCGACCTGCTGCAGGAGTTTGGCGACCGCCGGGTGATCGACACCCCGATCACCGAGCACGGGTTCGCGGGCCTGGGCGTCGGCGCGGCCATGGCCGGCCTGAAGCCCATCGTGGAGTTCATGACCTGGAACTTCGCGATGCAGGCCATCGACCACATCATCAATTCGGCGGCCAAGACGCTCTACATGTCGGGCGGCCAGATCAAGGCCTCCATCGTGTTCCGCGGGCCGAACGGCGCCGCGGCCCGTGTCGGCGCCCAACACAGCCAGGACTATTCGGCCTGGTACGCCCAGGTGCCGGGTCTGAAGGTCGTCGCGCCCTATGACGCCGCCGACGCCAAGGGCCTGTTGAAGGCTGCGATCCGCGATCCGAACCCGGTCGTCTTCCTCGAGCACGAGATGATGTACGGCCAGGAGTTCGAGATTCCGGAAGGGATCGACTGGGTCGTGCCAATCGGTAAGGCCCGCGTCCGCCGTGAGGGGACCGACGTCACCATCACCGCCCACTCGCGGATGGTGGGTTTGGCTCTCCAGGCGGCCGAGGAGTTGGCCGGCGCCGGGATCGAGGCGGAGGTCATCGACCTGCGCACCCTGCGTCCGCTTGACCACGAGACCATCGTCGAGAGCGTGAAGAAGACCAACCGTCTGGTGACGGTCGAGGAAGGCTGGGGTCCGATGGGCGTCGGCGCCGAGGTCATCGCGCGGGTGCTCGAGCACGCCTTCGACTATCTGGACGCCCCGCCCGCGCGGGTCTGCCAGGAAGACGTGCCGCTGCCCTACGCGGCCAATCTCGAGGCCCTGTCCCTGCCGTCGGTCGACAAGATCGTGAAGGCGGCCAAGGCCGTGGCCTACAAGTGAGCGAGGACGGCTTCACCTGGCATGCCGGAGGCTGCCATTGCGGCGGTGTCCGGTTCGAGGTGGCCTTGCCGGAGGTCGCGCCTGCGCAGACCTGCAACTGCTCCATGTGCGCCAAGACCGGCTTCATCCACCTGATCGTGCCGGAGAGCCGCTTCCGCCTGACCAAGGGCGCGGAGCGACTGGTCGAGTACACTTTCAACACCCGGGTGGCGAAGCACCTGTTCTGCGCCGAGTGCGGGATCAAGAGTTTCTATCGTCCCCGGTCGAACCCGGATGGCTGGTCGGTCAACGCCCGCTGCCTGGACGAGGCGGTGAAGCTCGACCTGACCGCCTTCGACGGCCAGAACTGGGAGGCTAACGCCGACCAACTGGCCCACCTGTCCCTGGAGCCGTCGTGAGCCGGCTTCCAGCCCAAACCATCCCCCGCGCGTGAGGCGCCGAGATGCCCATTGATGTTCTGATGCCCGCCCTGTCGCCCACCATGGAGGAGGGCACGCTTGCGAAGTGGCACGTGAAGCCCGGCGACAAGGTCCGCTCCGGCGACGTTATCGCCGAGATCGAGACGGACAAGGCCACCATGGAGGTGGAGGCCGTCGACGAGGGCGTCGTCGAGCTGGTCCTGGTGCCGGAGGGCACGGAGGGCGTGAAGGTCAATACGCCGATCGCGCGGCTGAGCGGGGAGGGGGAAGCTGCAAGTCCGGCCCCCGCGCTTGCCGCCGCCCCGGCCAAGGCGGAACAGCCTGCGCCGGCCAAGGTCGAGGCGCCAGCGCCCGTCGCGGCGCCGGCCGCCCCGGTGGCGAAGTCCGGCGACCGTGTGTTCGCCTCGCCCCTGGCGCGCCGGATCGCGGCGCAGAAGAACCTCGACCTGTCGACCATCCAGGGCTCCGGCCCGCATGGCCGGATCATCAAGCGTGACGTGGACGCCGCCCAGCCTGGCGCCGCGCGTCCGGCTTCGGCCCCGGCCGCCAAGGGCGCTGCGCCCGCGCCGGTCAGCCGTCCGGTCCAGTCCCTGGCCCAGATGGGCATTCCGGACGGGACCTACGACCTGATCCCGCTGGACGGCATGAAGAAGACGGTCGCCCGGCGGATGAGCGACAGCTTCCGCGACGTCCCGCACTTCCCCCTGACCATCGACCTGGAGATCGACGCCCTGCTGGCGGGCCGGACCAAGATCAACGCCATGCTGGAGAAGCGGGGCGTGAAGGTCAGCGTCAACGACCTGGTGATCAAGGCCGCCGCCATCGCCCTGAAGCAGGTGCCGGAGGCCAACGCCTCCTATTCGCCGGAAGGCATCGCCATGCACCACCATGCGGATATCGCGATGGCGGTGGCCATCGAGGGCGGGCTGATCACCCCGATCATCCGCGCGGCGGAGACCAAGGGCCTGGCCCAGATCGCGCTGGAGGCCAAGGACCTGGCCGAGCGGGCCCGCAGCCGCAAGCTGAAGCCCGATGAGTTCCAGGGCGGGACCTTCTCGATCTCGAACCTCGGCATGTTCGGCATCAAGGCCTTCGCCTCGATCATCAACGAGCCTCAGGGCTGTATCCTGTCGGTGGGCGCGGGCGAGCAGCGCCCGGTCGTGAAGAACGGCCAGCTGGCCGTGGCCACGGTGATGACCGTCACGCTCACCTGCGACCACCGGGTCGTGGACGGCGCGGTGGGGGCCCGCTGGCTGCAGGCGTTCAAGACGCTGATCGAAGACCCCATCACGATGATCGCCTGAGGAGCCGAAGATGGATTTCGACGTCATCATCATCGGCTCGGGCCCCGGCGGCTATGTGACCGCAATCCGCGCCAGCCAGCTCGGCATGAAGGTCGCCATCGTTGAGCGCGAGAACCTTGGCGGGATCTGCCTGAACTGGGGCTGCATCCCGACCAAGGCGCTGCTGAAGTCCGGCGAGGTCTATGAGCAGCTCGGCCACCTGGGCGAGTATGGCCTGAAGGTCGAGAAGGCGAGCTTCGACTTCGCCGGTGTGGTGCAGCGGTCGCGCAAGGTCGCGGCCCAGCTCAATTCCGGCGTCGGCTTCCTGATGAAGAAGCACAAGATCGAGGTTATCGAAGGTACGGCCAAGCTGGAGAAGGGTTCGCCTGCGCCCAAGGTCGTGGTGGCCCTCAAGGCCGGCGGAACGCGCACGGTGCAGGCCAAGCACGTGATCCTGGCGACCGGCGCGCGCGCCCGCACCATCCCCGCCATCGGCCTGGAGCCGGACGGCGAGCGAGTCTGGACCTACCGCGAGGCCCTGACCCCCAAGACCTGCCCGAAGTCGCTGATTGTCATCGGCTCCGGCGCCATCGGCATCGAGTTCGCCAGCTTCTACCGGGCGCTCGGCGCCGACGTGACGGTCATCGAGGCCCTGCCGCGCATCCTGCCGGTGGAGGACGAAGAGGTCTCCAAGGCCGCCCAGAAGGCCTATGAGAAGCGCGGTCTGACGTTCCGGGCGGGCGCGAGCGTCAAGAAGCTGTCCAAGCTCAAGGCTGGCGTCTCCGTCGAGATCGAGGTCGCCGGCAAGGCCGAGAGCCTGGACGCCGAGGTGGCGATCGTCGCGGTCGGCATCGTCGGCAATGTCGAGAACCTGGGGCTCGAAGCCCTGGGTGTGAAGATCGACCGTACCCACGTCGTGACCGACAGCCATTGCGCCACCGGCGTGCCCGGTCTCTACGCCATCGGCGACGTGGCGGGGCCGCCCTGGCTGGCGCACAAGGCGAGCCACGAGGGCGTGCACTGCATCGAGCACATCGCCGGCGTGCCGTCGTCCAATCTGAACTCCCCGATCCCGGGCTGCACCTATTCCACGCCGCAGATCGCGTCAGTGGGCCTGACCGAGGCCGCGGCCAAGGAGAAGGGGATCGCGGTCAAGGTCGGCCGCTTCCCGTTCCGGGTGAACGGCAAGGCCATTGCGGCGGGGGAGACCGAGGGTTTCGTCAAGACGGTGTTCGACGCCAAGACCGGCGCCCTGATCGGGGCCCACATGATCGGCACCGAGGTCACGGAGATGATCCAGGGCTTCACCGTGGCGATCACCCTGGAGGCCACGGAAGCCGAGCTGCACGCTACCGTCTTCCCGCACCCGACCATGAGTGAGGCCATGCACGAGGCCTCGCTGGATGCGTTCGGCCTGGTGCTTCACGTCTAGTTTCGGGCACATTGAGTCTTTGCGTAACGGTCGTTATATAACGAGCGTTACGCGGAGGTTCGAGTGCCCAGGATCGTTGACGCGGCTGCGCGCCGTGACGCCTTTGTTGAGGTCGCCGCTGATCTGATCGCGGCCGAGGGATTGGAGGGCGCCAGTCTTCGGCGGGTGGCTGCCGCCGCCGGCTGCACTACTGGAGCGGTGACCCATTATTTCGGCAGCCGAGATGTCCTGCTGGCCGCGGTGTTGCGGCAGGCGCATGACGCCGCCCAGGCCCGCATGGAGGCTGCGGCGATGCAAGTCCCGGACCCCATGTCCAGGTTGCGCACGGTGTTGCACGAGGCGCTGCCGCTGGACGCGCTGCGTCGCAGGGAGTGGCTGGTATGGCTGGCCTTCTGGGCCGCCTCAACAAGCGATCCGATCCTCGCTGAAGACAACCGAACGCGCTACCGAATATGGCGCGACCGGCTCCTGCAGTTGGTGACGCCCCTGTCTGATGCGCCCGACGAGACCGTCGATCTCCTGGTGGCGGCCGTCGATGGGTTGGGCCTTGACCTCATTTTGCGGGGGCAGGGCGGGAGGTCTGCGGACCACGCGATGGCCAGGCTTGAGGCGCTCCTGGGCCGTCTGCTGGCGGCCGGACGATGAGGCGCGCCCTCGCGATCAGTCTTGCGGTCACGGACTTGTTGTTCCTGGCCTATTGGAGCACATCCCTGCTGGCCCTGGCCGGAGTGGTCCATGTTTCCCCCGACGCAATGTATGCGGGCTATGACCAGCCTCGTGTCATCGCCTGGAACTGGTCTTTTCTGCCACTGGACCTGGCCTTTTCGGTCTCTGGCCTGCTCGCGGTCCGGGCGGCCCGGCGAGGAAGCCCCATTTGGCGGCCCTTGGCCCTGATCTCCTTGGCGTTCACAGTGGCCGCCGGCGGCATGGCGATCGGGTACTGGACCCTGCTGGGGGAATTCAATCCGTCGTGGTTTCTGCCCAACCTCGCCTTGGTAGTCTGGCCGATGGCCTTTCTTCCAGGCCTGATCCGGGAGACGGCGTCGCCGCCCGCCTGATCAGGCGGCGCGGCGGCTGTCGGCCTCGACCGTGCGCTGGATGGCGACATAGTCAGTCTTGCCGGTGCCCAGCACCGGGATCTCGGCCACCTTGATAATCTTGCGCGGTACGGCCAGTTCCGGCGCGCCGATCGATTGGGCGTAGGCGACCAGCGGGCTGGCGTCCGCGTCGATACGGTCGGTGACCAGGATCAGGCGCTCGCCCTTCTTGGGGTCCGGCATGGCGATCACCGCATGGCGGTTGTCGGGCCAGACGGCCGAGGCCAGGTCCTCAGCGGCGGTGAGGGACACCATCTCGCCGCCGACCTTGGCGAAGCGCTTCACCCGGCCGAGGATCTTGATCCAGTGATCCTTGGTGACGTCGACGACATCGCCGGTGTCATGCCAGCCGTCTGTCGGGGCCTCTACCGAGCCGTCCGGATTGAGATAGCCGGCCATGACGTTCGGCCCGCGCACATAGAGGCGGCCGCCATCGGGAATGCCTTCCACCGAGTCCAGGCGCGTTTCCATGCCGGGCAGCAGGCCGCCGACGGTGCCGCGACGGTTGTCGGTGGGCTTGTTGACCGCGATCACCGGCGCGGCCTCGGTGGCGCCATAGCCTTCCAGAACAGGCACGCCGCCGAACTTGTCATTGATCAGGGTGTGGGTCTCTTCCCGAACCTTTTCAGCGCCGCAGACAATGAACTTCAGGCCGGACATCTCGTCCTTCTCGGCCACGCGGGCGTACTGGTTCACGAAGGTGTCGGTGGCCAGCAGGATGGAGGCCTTGGCGTCCTTCAGCAGCGGCGGGATCATCTTCACGTGCAGCGGCGAGGGATACTCGAACGCCTTCATGCCGGTCAGGATCGGCAGCAGCACGCCGCCGGTCAGACCGAAGCAGTGGAAGGTCGGCAGCGGGTTGAACATCACCCAGTCGGGATCGAGGTCGATGTGGGCGGCGATCTGGTTGACGTTGGCGACCAGGTTTTCCTGGGTCAGCACCACGCCCTTGGGCACGCCGAAGCTGCCGGAGGTGAAGAGAATCACCCCGGGATCGCTGGGCTTGGTCGCGGTGACGAACGGGGCGGGCATGGCGGCGGCGGTGGCCGCGAACACCTTGTCGGCGAGGCCGACCTTTTCCCGGACGTCTTCGAGATAGACGACCTTGGAGATGCTCTCGAGGGCGTCGACCAGGTCGTGCAGCTGGCCCTGCTCGATGAACTTGTTGGCGGTGAGCACGTGCTTCACCCCGGCCAGTTCGCAGGCGCCCTTCAGGTTCCGGATCCCGGCCGTGAAGTTCAGCATGGTCGGCACCCGGCCGAAGGCGTGCAGGGCGAAAAAGGTCACCACCGCGCCGGAACTGGCGGGCAGCATGACGCCCACCCGTTCGCCTCGCTTTGTGAAGGCCGCGATCTTGCGGCCGAGCGCAAACGCGGCCCGGACCAGATCGGTATAGCTTAGGGGGTTGCGGTCCTGATCCTCGAGGATCGGCTTCTTGGCGCCGTACTTGGCGCGGGCGTCGAGCAGGGCCTGAAAGACCGTCTTCTCGTTTTCACGCGGATCATATTGACGCGACAAGGGCGAAAACCTCCCCGACTGTTTCGCCGGTATTTTGTTGGAGGAGCAGGGTAGCCGCGCCCCCTGGCCTTGAAAAGACTTGTTACATTCCGTGAGTCCGACGGCCGCCGGGTCAGGCGCCCGTCCTGGGTTCGCCGACATCGCTGTTGTCAGCCGGGCCGCGCGGCTCGCCGGGGAGTTTGACCTCGCGGGCTTCCTGGGCGCGGGTGGCGATAAATCCGGTGACGGCCTCGAACCAGGGCGTCCGCCAGGTGTCGGATTCCAGATGAAGGGCCGGGCGGGCGCCGGGGACTTCGAACCCGGTGCAGGCGCGGATCGCCTTGCACAGGCGCGCGGCCTCCGGCGCGGTCGGGCCGGGCGTCGTCATCAGGACGGGCGCCTGGATGCGGGCCGCATCAGCCTGCGCCGCCTTGGCTGCGGTCTGGTGCGCCGCCCGCCATCCCAGGCTGGGGCCGGACATCCGCAAATCGGGATTGGCCAGTTGCCAGGCCTTGCCCACCCCGCCGCGCCAGACGTCGTGGGTCTGGCCGGCCTGGCGCGCGTCGGGCCCGCTGCGGCTCCAGGGCCGCCAGCCGGGGCCGGGCAGACGGTCGACCAGCATGATCTTGCCAACCCAGCCCTTGGCTTTCTCAACGCTCACCGGCGTCGCGGCGAGATCCGGCGAGGACAGGACCAGGCCCTCCACCTGAAGCCCGCTTTCCACGGCGCGGGCCGCGACGACGGCGCCGTCGCCGTGCCCAAGCAGGATCAGCGGATGGCCGGGCGGCCGACGGATCACGACGCGCACCAGGCCCTTCAGGGTGGCGACATCGTCATCAAAGCTCGGCACATAGCCGAGGTCGCGGGGCAGGGTGTAGCGACCGGAGCCCCCCTGGCCGGCGCGATCCAGCACCCAAACCGAATAGCCGCGGCGCGTCAGGGCGGCGGCGGTCTCATACCAGACCTCGGCGCTTTCGCCGTAGCCCGGCAGGACCACGACCGTGGCGCGGGGCCCGCGCCAGGTGGTGACGACGCCATAGCGCTGGACTGGGCGCTTGCCGGCCTGGACATAGCCCCAGGCCCAGCCTTCCGGCTTGAAGAAGCGCGGCCCCAGCACCGGCGGCGTGCGGCTGTCCGCGAACGGGCCCGCAAGCTCGCCCTGGCCGCAGGCCGCGAGCGTCAGCAGGAGCAGGGCGGCGAGCAGGGTGCGAACCATCGCCCCTGTTTGAGCCTGTTTGCCGCAGTTTGCGCAACCGCACTCAATCGCGGCTTGATCGAAAGCCCCCGAGGGACGATCTAGGCGGCATGGCTACGGTGATCGACACCCGCACCGGCGCGCGACCGCGCCATCCCGAAAAGCAGTCCCGGCCCGACACGCCCATCCTGCGCAAACCCGAGTGGCTGCGCGTGCGCGCCCCAGGCTCGCCGGGCTACAGCGCGACGCGGGAAATCGTGAAGGCGCATGGCCTGACCACGGTCTGCGAGGAGGCGGCCTGTCCCAACATCGGCGAGTGCTGGACCCAGAACCACGCCACCATGATGATCATGGGCGAGGTCTGCACCCGCGCCTGCGCCTTCTGCAATGTCACCACCGGCAAGCCGGACGCCCTTGATCCCACCGAGCCGGCGCGCGTCGCCGACGCCGTGGCCAAGATGGGGCTGAAGCACGTGGTCATCACCTCGGTAGACCGCGACGACCTGGCCGACGGCGGCGCGGCGCACTTCGCCGAAGTCGTCCGGGCGATCCGGGCGGCGGCTCCTGCGACCACCGTTGAGATCCTGACGCCGGACTTCCTGCGCAAGCCGGTCTCGGCCGCCGAGCTGATCATCGACGCCAAGCCCGACGTCTTCAATCACAACCTGGAGACCGTGCCGCGGCTCTATCTCTCGATCCGGCCCGGCGCGCGCTACTACCATTCCCTGCGCTTGCTGGAGCGGGTGAAGGAGCGGGACCCCAACCAGTTCACCAAGTCCGGCCTGATGGTCGGTCTGGGCGAGACCAAGGAAGAGGTCATGCAGGTGATGGACGACATGCGCTCGGCCGGCGTGGATTTCCTGACCATCGGCCAGTACCTGCAGCCCACCCGCAAGCATGCCGCGATCGACCGGTTCGTCACCCCCGACGAGTTCAAGGCCTATGAGGAGATCGCCCGGGCGAAGGGCTTCCTGATGGTCTCGGCCAGCCCGCTGACCCGCTCGTCGCATCATGCCGGCGAGGATTTCGCGCGGCTGAAGGCTGCACGATTGGCCCAGGACAGCCGGGCCAAGGACGCGGCGCTCTAGGGCCTTGCGTCACCATCTGACCCGCGTGCTGCCCTATGCGCCGGACCAGCTGTACGCCCTGGTCGGCGATGTGGAGTACTATCCGCAGTTCGTGCCGTGGCTGACCGCCATGCGCACCTGGAACGCCCGGGTGGACGCTGAGGGCGTCAGCTGGGTGGACGCTGAGGCCCGGGTGGGGTTCTCGTTCCTGCGTGAGAAGTTCGCGACCCGGGTCCGTCGGGATCCGCAGGCGCGCACCATCGACGTGAACCTGTTGTCTGGTCCCTTCAACACCCTGCGCAATCGCTGGGAGTTCCACGAGGACCCGGCCGGGGTTCGGGTGGAGTTCGATATCGACTTCGCGTTCAAGACCCGGCTGCTCGAAGCTCTGCTGGCGCGGAACTTCGAGAGCGCAGTCAGCAAGCTGATGGCCTGCTTCGACGACCGGGCGAAGCAGCTCTACGGCTAGGGAACCAGACGGTCGCGCATCTGCTGCAGGGCGGCCTGGACCGCGGCGAGCTGGATCTCCGAGCGGGTCTCGTACTGGAAGAACTCCTGGCTGTGCATCAGGCCGTGGTTCGTGCGCGCGGTGGCGATATGCACGGTGCCGACCGGCTTCATCCGCGTGCCGCCGCCCGGGCCAGCGACGCCGGTGATGGCGACCGCAAGGTGGGCGTTGGAGTTTTCCAGGGCGCCTTCGGCCATCATGCGGGCCACGGGTTCTGACACCGCCCCGAGATCGGCGATCAGTTCGCCCGGCACCCCCAGCAGCTCCTGCTTGGCGCGGTTGTTGTAGGTGATGAAGCCGCGCTCGAAGACGTCCGAGGCTCCCGGGATCGCGCAGATCGCGCCCGCCACCAGGCCGCCGGTGCAGCTTTCCGCAGTGACGATGCGCAGGTTGCGCTGGCGCGCTTCATCGATCAGCAGCCGGGCCAGGGTTTCGATCTCGAGATTGAACATGGGCGATTCCGAAGCGAGGTGGGGGCAGAGGTGAGCACCGGCCGGCGGCTCCGCACAAGAGCCGGGACCGAGAAACGATCAGGCGGGCAGTTCGACCGTGGCGATGGCCTGGGCCAGCAGACCCTCCTGACGGCCAGTGAAGCCCATGCCCTCGGTCGTCGTGGCCTTCACGCTGACGCGGGCGAGGGGCAGGCCAAGCAGGTCGGCCAGGCGCTGTCGCATGGCGTCGCGATGCGGGCGGATGCGGGGGCGCTCGCAGACGAGCGTGACATCGACATTGAGCAGCCGACCGCCGGCCGCGGCGACCCGGTCAACGGCGTGGGTCAGGAAACGGTCCGAGGACGCGCCCTTCCACTGGGGATCGGTGGGCGGGAAGTGCTCGCCGATGTCGCCGTCGCCAATGGCGCCGAGGATGGCGTCGGTCAGGGCGTGCAGGCCGGCGTCGGCGTCGGAGTGGCCGATCAGGGTCTGGTCATGGTCGATCCGGACCCCGCAGAGCCAGACGGCGTCGCCCGGACCCCAGCGGTGCGCATCGACCCCTTGGCCGATGCAGGTGACGCGGGCCGCGCCCGCCAGGCGCTCAGCCATGGCGAAGTCCTCCGGATAGGTGAGCTTCATCAGCAGGGGATCGCCGGGGACCAGGGCCACGCGGCCGCCGGCGCGTTCCATGATCGCCGCGTCGTCGGTCGGCTCCGCATCGCCGGGCCAGCGGGCGTAGGCGTCCAGCAGGGCTTGGCGTCGAAAGGCCTGGGGCGTCTGGGCGCGCCACAGGCCGTCGCGGGGCACGGTGGCTTCGATCATGGCCGCGCCCCGCTTCAGGGTGTCGGCCACGGGGAGGGCGAGAATGGCCCCGTCCGTGCCGCTCAGCGCCGCCAGCACGGCCGCGACATGCGCGGGCGTGACCAGCGGCCGGGCCGCATCATGGACAAGGACGGGCTCGTCGAGAGGACCTGCCAGGGCCTTGAGCCCGGCCTGTACGGAATCCGCGCGCTGGGCGCCGCCCGCCACCGCGCGCCAGCGGGGCAGGCCCGCGAGCACCTCGTCGGCTTCGCTGAGCCGGTCAGCGGCGGTGACCACGACGACTTCGCGAGCCCCGGCGGCGACGAAGGCCTCGACCGACCATCTGAGGATGGGGCGGCCGCCCAATGCGCGCCAGGGTTTCGGCGCCCCCGGCCCGGCCCGGGTGCTGGCCCCGGCGGCGACGATCACGACGGAGAAGTCCATGGGCGGTCTGTTTAGGGCGGCGCCGCGGCTTGTCCAGCACACCCTTGGCCGATGATGCGAAACTGGGCTTTACGGCGCCGCACAAGTTGCCTAAAAAGGGGGCGATGGGGATGACTATAAAATGAGCACATTGCTCGAAGTCGGGGGTGTCGAAGTGCCGGGGCGGGCGTGGATCGCGCCCATGACCGGCGTGTCGGACCTACCTTTCCGGCGGGCGGCCAGCCGGCTCGGCGCGTCCTATGTGGCGACGGAGATGGTGGCCTGCGCGGAGTTCGCGCGCGGCCGGCCTGACGTCGTTCGCCGCGCGGCCGTAGGCGAGGGCCTGCCCCTGATGGTGGTCCAGCTTGTCGGCCGCGACCCCGAACTCATGGCCCAGGGTGCGCGCCTGGCCGCCGAGGCCGGGGCTCAGATCATCGACCTCAACTTCGGATGCCCTGCCAAGGAAGTGACCGGCGGTGCGCTGTCGGGCTCGGCCCTGATGCGCGAGCCTGACCTCGCCGAGGCCCTGGTGGCGTCCGCAGTGGATGCGGTGGATGTGCCCGTCACCGTCAAGATGCGTCTGGGCTGGGACGACGCCTCGAAGAACGCCCCGGAGATCGCCAGCCGCGCCGTTGCGCGGGGCGCGCGGGCCATCACGGTCCACGGCCGGACCCGCTGCCAGTTCTACAAGGGCGCCGCCAACTGGTCTGCGGTGCGCGCGGTGAAGGACGAGGTGTCCGTCCCCGTGATCGTCAATGGCGACATTGTCGACGGCGCCACGGCGCGAGAGGCCCTGGCCCAGTCCGGCGCCGACGGGGTGATGATCGGGCGCGGGGTCTATGGCCGCCCCTGGGTCGCAACCCAGGTGGAGGCCGGTCTTGCCGGTCGCGCTTTCGGCGAGCCCGACGCGGACACGCGGCTGGCGATCGCCCTCGATCACTTCCGCGACAGTCTGAAGTTCTATGGCGACCGCCTGGGTTTGCGGATCTTCCGCAAGCACCTGGCGTCCTACGTTGATAACGCGCCTTGGCCCACGCAGGCCGAGGCCAGGCGGAGCGCCCGGCAGGCGCTTTGCCGCGAGGAGGAGCCGGCCCGGGTCGAGCAAGGCCTGATCGCGTTGTGGCGCGATCCAGACAGGAGTTTGGCGGCATGACGGGGCGAACCCAGACCGCAAGCAGCGGCATCAACATGGAGGCGCTGAAGGCGGCGGCCTTCGAGCTTTCGCCTGAACCGGCCCTGGTGGTGAGCCGAGACGGGGCCTTGGTGGCGGTGAACGAGGCGGCCGAGCGTCTGTTCGGCCAGGGGCTCGGGCTCCTGACCCGCGGGCGGTTCCAGGCGGCCCTGCCGCCGGGCTCGGCCCTGGTGTCCCTGCTCAATCGGGCGCTGGAAGAAGATGCGGCGGTCCGCGAGCGCGGGGTGGAGATCTCCCTGTTCGGCCATCCGAGCTTTGAGGCGGACGGCGCGGCGGCCCCCCTGGGCGATGGTTCGGTGCTGCTCACCCTGCATGTGCGGGGCGGCGCCTTTGGGGTGGAGCGGGGCGGCGGGCCGGAAGCGGCCGGCCTGCGCACCATCGTCGGCCTCGGTCGCATGCTGGCCCACGAGATCAAGAACCCGCTGGCGGGCATCCGCGGCGCGGCGCAGCTGCTGAAGTCCGGGGCCAAGGCCGAGGATACGCCCCTGGCCCAGCTGATCGTCGACGAGACCGACCGGGTTCGCCGGCTCGTGGACCGGATGGAGGCCTTCTCCGACGACGCCCTGCCGGACTGCAAGCCCGTCAATATCCACCAGGTGCTGGACCGGGTGCGGGCCCTGGCCGCCAACGGCGTCGCCGATGGTCTGGGCTTGAAGGAGCACTACGACCCCTCGCTGCCGCCGACCCTCGGCGACGAGGACCAGCTGATCCAGATCTTCCTGAACCTGGTGAAGAACGCCGCCGAGGCGGCCCATTCCAGGGGCGACGGTCGCGGCGAGATCACCATCCGCACCGCCTACCGTCATGGCGTCCGCGTGCGGGCCGCCAAGGGCCAGGAACTGCGGGGCGCGCCGCTGGAGGTGCGGGTCACCGACAACGGCCCCGGCGTGCCGACCCATCTGCGCGAGAGCCTGTTCCAGCCCTTCGTCACCACCAAGGCCAATGGGGCCGGCCTGGGCCTCGCCCTGGTGTCCAAGCTGGTCGCCAACCATGGCGGCCTGATCGATTTCGACTCCGAGCCGGGCCGCACCACCTTCCGCGTGCTGTTGCCCATCGCATCCGAAGAGGAGTTCTCGGCATGAACGCCGTGGCCAACGCCAACAAGAAGATCCTGATCGCGGACGACGACAGCTCGATCCGGCTGGTGCTGAGCCAGGCCTTCACCCGGCTGGGCTACCAAGTGCGCGCCACCGGCAACGCCACCACCCTGCTGAAGTGGGTGTCGGACGGGGAGGGGGACCTCGTCGTCACCGACGTGATGATGCCGGACGAGAACCTGTTCGACGTCCTGCCGCGCATCCGCAAGGAACGGCCGAAGCTGCCGGTCATCGTGATGAGCGCCCAGAACACCCTGCTGACCGCGGTGAGCGCGACGGAGGGCGGGGCGTTCGACTATGTCTCCAAGCCCTTCGATCTGGACGACATGACCTCGGTCGCCCGCCGCGCCCTGTCGCGGCCGGCGGACTCCGAGGCCTCCAAGGCCCAGGCGCGCGCGGTCCGCGATGAGCGCTTGCCGTTGATCGGCCGGTCCGGGCCGATGCAGGATGTCTATCGCACCATCGCCCGCCTGGTCGGGGCGGACCTGACGGTGCTGATCCTGGGCGAGTCCGGGACGGGCAAGGAGCTGGTGGCCCGCGCCCTGCACGATATGGGGCGGCGCAAGGATGGCAGGTTCGTCGTCATCAACCTGGCCGCCGTGCCGCGCGAGCGGGTCGAGGCCGAGCTGTTCGGGCGCGATGACGGCGACCTGGGCAAGCTGGTCGAGGCCGACGGCGGCACCCTGTTCCTGGACGAGATCGGCGACATGCCGCTGGACGCCCAGACCCGGCTGCTGCGGGTCATCGACGGCTCGGAGACCACCCTCAATCCCAAGACCGGCCGCAGGCCGAATGTGCGGATCATCGCGGCCACCAACCGCGACCTGCGCGCCTTGATCCAGCAGGGGCTGTTCCGGGAGGACCTGTTCTTCCGCCTCAACGTCGCGCCCCTACGCATCCCGCCGCTGCGGGACCGCGTGGAAGACATTCCGGACCTGGCGCGCGCCTTCCTGCTGCGCGCCAACCGCGAGGGCCTACCGGCCAAGACGATCGACGCCGGCGCTCTGGAGCGGCTGAAGCTGCACGCCTGGCCGGGCAATGTGCGCGAGCTGGAGAACCTGGTCCGTCGGATCTGCGCCCTCTATGGCGAGGAGCTGATCAGCGCCCGCATCGTCGAGCGTGAGCTCGCTGACCAACAGCCTGTGACCCCTGGACAGGAGGGCCCGGTCACCCTGGCGACCCTCGTCGAGCGGCACCTAGGCGGCTACTTCGCCGAGCAGCCGGACGGCATTCCGCCTATCGGCCTGTACGACCGGGTGTTGGAAGAGGTGGAGCGTCCGCTGATCCAGCTGACCCTGGCGGCGACGCGCGGCAATCAGGTGCGGGCGGCGGAGATCCTCGGCCTCAACCGCAACACCTTGCGCAAGAAGATCCAGGACCTGGGCGTGGAGATGAACCGCGGCCGCCGCTAGGGACAGAAGCTTTGCAGCAACATACCTGTTGAGTTTGGGGCACAGTTCCGCCTAGGGTCGCAAGTCATGGCGGTCCTGGGTCACGATGTAGAGCCGAACTCGCCACGCGCCGAGCGCGTGGGTCGGCTACTGCAGTCCCGGTATCTGCTCGGCGGGGGCTACGCCCTCGCGGCCGTTCTGACCGGTGTGGCGGTGCTCCTGGCGGCGTCGCCGCCGGAGACCGGTCCCCTGGCGCCGGCCAGCCGCAATATCCTTGTGATCCTGGGCTTCAACCTGGTCCTGATCCTGGGTCTGGCCGGCATTGTGGGTCTGCGGCTGCTGGCCCTGCTGGATGCGCAGTCCAGCGACGCCGGCGCCCGGCTGCACCTGCGGTTTGTCACCCTGTTCGCCCTGGCCGCGGTGGCGCCGGCCGTGGTCGTGGCCCTGTTCTACGGGGTGCTGGTCAATCGCGGCGTGGACAACTGGTTCTCCAGCCGGGTGCAGACCGTGGTGGAGAACTCGGCCACCATCTCGCGCTCTTACCTTGAGGATCAGCAGCGCTACATCAGCGACCACGTGGCCCTGATGTCGGCGGACCTCAATCGCGCGGCGCCCGGCCTTGAGGCCAGCCCCGTCACCTTCAGCCACTTCCTGGCCCAGCAGGCGTCCTACCATGCCTTCCAGGCCGCCTACGTGGTCGACCGCGACGGGCGCATCCTGGCCCGCGCCGAGGCCGATGACGCGCCGCCCTTCGTCATCCCGCCGCCCTCGCGGTTCAAGGCGGCGGATGAAGGCGACACCATCTCCGCCTCATTTGATCCCAACGACATGGTGCGGGCCCTGTACCGTCTGCGGGCCTTTCCTGACGCCTATCTCTATGTGATGCGGCCCCTGGCCAAGGGGATGATCAGCCAGCTGCGCGACGCCGAGACCTCGGTCGTGTCCTATCGCGAAGCGGCCCAGAGCCGGGCGCGGATCCAGACCGTGTTCGCCCTGTCCTACGGCGAGACGGCGCTGCTGGTGCTGGTCGGGGCGGTGTGGCTGGGCATGGCGGCCGCCAACGGCATTTCCGGGCCTGTGGCGCGCCTGGTGCACGCAGCGGGCCGGGTGGCGGCTGGTGACCTGACCGCACGGGTCGACACTGATCAGGATCCTGAAGAGATCGCCGTCTTGTCTCGGGCTTTCAACAGCATGACGGGAGATCTTGAGCGTCAGCAGGCGGCGCTGCATTCGGCCTCCAACGAAGCCAAGCAGCGCAGCCAGTTCATCGAGACCGTGCTGTCAGAGGTGTCCGCGGGCGTCATCGCCACCGACGGCGAGGGGCGGATCTCGGCCGCCAACCGCCAGGCGGTGACCCTGCTGGATCTGCCTGGAGACCACGGTCATGGCCGCAGCCTGGACGAGGTGGCGCCGGAATTCTCCGCCGTGGCCGAGAACGCCCGGATCGCCGGCCTGGCCGAGGAGGAGGTCGATGTGGCGCGCGCCCGCGACATCACCCACCGCCTGAGGGTGCGGGCGAGCCGCACGTCGGACGGCCTGGTGCTCACCTTTGACGACATCACCCGACTGGTCTCGGCCCAGCGGAACGCCGCCTGGCGCGACGTGGCGCGGCGGATCGCCCACGAGATCAAGAACCCGCTGACGCCGATCCAGCTGTCTGCCGAGCGCCTGCAACGCAAGTTCCGCAAAGGCGTGCCGGCGGAGGACCTGGAGACCTTCGACCGCTGCACGGACACCATCGTGCGCCAGGTCGGCGATATAGGCCGAATGGTCGACGAGTTCTCCTCCTTCGCCCGGATGCCGGCGCCGAAGTTCGCCCGCCACGACGCCGCCGAGCTTCTGCGCGCCGGGGTTTTCGCCCAGCGGGTGGCGACCCCGGACATCGATGTGGAACTGGTCGAGCCGCTGCCCGAGGTGACGGTGCTGGCTGACGGTCGGATGATCGCCCAGGCCCTGACCAACGTCCTGAAGAACGCCTCCGAGGCCGTCGCCGCGCGGGTCGCCGGTGATCCCGAGCCCCGCGGCCGCATTGTCGCGGAGCTGATGGTGGACGCCGAGGGCGCGGCGGTGATCGTGGAGGACAACGGCGTCGGCCTGCCTGACAAGGATCGGGACCGGCTGACCGAGCCCTATGTGACGACGCGCGAGAAGGGCACAGGCCTCGGTCTGGCCATCGTCAAGCGCATCCTCGAAGACCATGGCGGCGAACTGATTCTGACGGACGCGACGCGCGGGCGAGGGGCCCGGGCGATCCTGCAACTCCCCTCCATGGCGGTGATCCGGACCGGATCGGCGTCGGAGGCGGTCGAGACCAGCGTGGAGGTGGACTGATGGCGGCTGATGTACTGGTGGTCGATGATGAAGCCGACATCCGCGAGTTGGTGGCCGGCATCCTGACGGATGAGGGTTACGCCGTCCGCACGGCCAATGACTCCGAAAGCGCGCTGGCGGCGATCACCGCCCGCAAGCCCGCCCTGATCGTCCTCGATATCTGGATGCAGGGCGGCGGGATGGACGGGCTGGAACTGCTCGACCTCGTCAAGACACTGGATGGCGACCTGCCGGTGATCATGATTTCCGGGCACGGCAACATCGAGACGGCGGTCAGCGCCATCAAGCGCGGCGCCTATGAGTTCCTCGAAAAGCCGTTCAAGTCGGACCGGCTGCTGCTGGTGGTGGAGCGCGCCCTGGAGGCCGCCAACCTGAAGCGGGAGAACCGGCGGCTGCGCGCCCAGACGATCACGCCCGATGGCCTGATCGGCAAGTCGATGGCGACCCAGCAGCTCCGCGGCCTGATCGGCAAGCTGGCCGGCGCCAACAGCCGGGTGATGATCTCGGGCCCGCCGGGCGCAGGCAAGGAGACCGTGGCTCGGCTGATCCACGGGGCGAGCCCTCGGGCCCGTAACGAGTTCGTGGTGATCAGCGCCGCCGGCATGACGCCGGAGCGGGTGGACAGCGAGCTGTTCGGCGAGGAGGCCGAGGGCGGCCGGCCTGCCAAGATCGGCGTGTTCGAACGCGCCCATGGCGGCACCCTCTATCTCGACGAAGTGGCCGACATGCCGCGCGAGACCCAGAGCCGTATCCTGCGGGTGCTGGTGGAGCAGCGGTTCCGCCGGGTCGGCGGGGCGGCGGATGTCCAGGTGGACGTGCGGGTGGTGTCCTCTACCTGCCGCGACCTGCGCGAGGAGATCGCGGTGGGCCGGTTCCGCGAGGACCTGTTCCATCGCCTGAACGTCGTGCCGGTGTCGGTGCCGGGGCTGTCCGAGCGCCGTGAGGATATCCCGGAGCTGGTGGACTACTTCATCCAGCGGATCTGCGAGGCCACCGGCATGGCCAAGCGGCGGCTGGCCGATGACGCCCTGGCGACCCTGCAGGTGCGCTCCTGGCCGGGCAATCTCAGCCAGCTGCGGAACAATATCGAGCGGATGCTGATCCTGGCCTCGGGCGACCCGTCCGAGCCGATCACCGCCGACATGCTGCCCAGCGACTCGGTTCAGTCGGACAGCAACTCCAGCATGGGAGCCGAACGGATCATCTCCCTCCCGCTGCGCGAGGCCCGCGAGGTGTTCGAGCGGGAATACCTGAACGCTCAGATGCTGCGCTTCTCCGGCAACATCTCGCGCACCGCCGCCTTCATCGGCATGGAGCGCTCGGCCCTGCACCGGAAGCTGAAATCCCTGGGGCTCTCCGGAGCCCGCCCCCTGGAAGAAGAGGACGCCTGATGGGCCGCATCGCCTATGTGAACGGAGCCTTCGAGCGTCATGGCGACGCCGTGGTCCATATTGAGGACCGGGGCTACCAGTTGGCCGATGCGGTCTACGAGGTCTGGGCGCTGTTCGACGGCAAGCTGGCCGATCCGGAGGGGCATTTCGCGCGGCTGGAACGCAGCCTGTCGGAACTGCGGATCGACATGCCCATGTCGCGGGCGGCCCTGACCGTGGTGCTGCGCGAGGCGGTGCGCCGCAATCGCGTGAAGGAGGGCCTGGTCTATCTGCAGGTCAGCCGTGGCGTCGCGCCCCGCGACCACGCGTTCCCCACCGATCCGACCCCGCCCAGCGTGGTCATCACCGTTAAGGGCGTGGACCGCGCGGCGACCGAGGCCAAGGCCGCCAAGGGCGTCTCGGTGATCACCACCCAGGAGAACCGCTGGGGGCGGTGCGACATCAAGACGGTCGGCCTTCTGCCCAACGCGCTGGCCAAGCAGGCGGCGCGGGAGAAGGGGGCGGCCGAGGCCTGGTTCGTCGATGAGCTGGGCTTCGTCACCGAAGGCGCGTCGTCCAACGCCTGGATTGTGGATCGCGACGGGACCCTGCGGACGCGGGACACCAACGCCAACATCCTGCGCGGCGTCACCCGTCACACCCTGTTGGACCTGATCCGCGATCAGGGGCTGAAGGTGGACGAGCGTCCGTTCACGCCGGCCGAGGCCCTGGCGGCCTCCGAAGCCTTCATCACGGGCGCGGGCTCTCTCGTGCTGCCGGTCGTGGCGGTCGACGGCAAACCGGTTGGCGATGGAAAGGTCGGGCCGGTGGCGAAGCGGCTGCGCAGCCTCTATATCGAGCGCGCGCGGGCGACCGCGATCTAGAACCTCACTGCGCGATTGCGCCGGTTACAGCCGGCGCGCTAGCGTGACCTTGCGTGTGTGGGAGCGATGTCGCTCCCGAACCCAAAAAAAAGGGCGACAAGCCATGTCGAACGAGAAGAAGCAAAACCTCCAGGACACGTTCCTGAACAGCGTGCGGAAGTCGAAGACGCCGCTGACCATCTTCCTGGTGAACGGCGTAAAGCTTCAGGGTGTGGTGAGCTGGTTCGATAATTTCTGCGTTCTTCTGCGTCGCGATGGCCAGTCCCAGCTGGTCTACAAGCACGCGATCTCCACCATCATGCCGGCCCAGCCCGTTCAGCTGTATGAGCCGGCGGAAGACGAGTCGGATTGAGTTCAAAATCCATAGACCGGTCGGCGCCCGTCCAGGGCGCCATCGTCATCCATCCCGAACGTGACGACCGCGGCGCGGATCGCAGCGGTGAAGCACGTCTGGAGGAAGCCATCGGCCTAGCCCTGGCGCTGGATCTCGAGGTGCGCGAAGCGATTGTCGCGCCCTTGCGAAAACTCACGCCTGCGACCCTGTTCGGCAGCGGCAAGGTCGAGGAGATCCACGCCCTGTGCGAGGCCGCGGACGTCAGCGTCGCCGTGGTCGACGACAGCCTGACGCCGGTCCAGCAGCGCAATCTGGAGAAGGCCTGGGGGGTCAAGGTCATCGACCGGACCGGCCTGATTCTGGAGATCTTCGCCCGTCGCGCCCGGACCCGCGAAGGTCGGCTGCAGGTTGAGCTCGCGCGGCTGAGTTATGAGCGCTCGCGGCTGGTTCGCACCTGGACCCACCTGGAGCGCCAGCGCGGCGGCTTCGGGGTCATGGGCGGGCCGGGTGAAACCCAGATTGAGACGGACCGCCGGCTCATCGCCGAGAAGATCGGCAAGCTGAAGCGCGACCTGACCGAGGTGCGCCGCACCCGGACCCTGCAGCGCTCGGCGCGCCAGCGCGCGCCCGTGCCATCGGTCGCCCTGGTCGGCTACACCAACGCCGGCAAGTCGACCCTGTTCAACCGGCTGACCGCGTCGGACGTGGTCGCCCAGGACATGCTGTTCGCGACCTTGGATCCCACCTTGCGGACCCTGAAGCTGCCCGATGGGCGGCCCTGCATCCTGTCCGACACCGTGGGCTTCATCTCTGACCTGCCGCACGAGTTGGTCGAGGCGTTCCGGGCGACCCTGGAGGAGGTGAAGGAGGCTGACGTCATCCTGCATGTCCGCGACCTCGCCAATCCAGACACTGAGGCCCAGGCCAAGGATGTGCGCACCGTGCTGTCCCGCCTCGATGTCGAGCTCGATGAGCGCCGGCTGATCGAGGTCTGGAACAAGATCGACCTCCTGGACGGCGAGGCCAAGGCCGAGGTGCTGGGGGACGCGCGCCGCCGCTTTCCGCGCGCGGTCGCGGTCTCCGCCGTCACCGGCGAAGGCCTGGACCTGCTGCTGGAAACGGTCGCCGGCCTGGTGGACGAAGCGCCGCCGGTGGAGGTGCATGCGCCGGCCGGGGAGGGCGCGGCCATCGCCTGGCTGTATCGTCACGGCCGGGTGATCGCCCGCGAGACCCATGACGACGGCGGCGTTCGGCTGGAGGTCAGTCTCAGCCCGCAGGCGCTGGGCCAGTTCGAGCAGCTCTTCCCGCAGGCCGAGCTGCGCCACTGAAGCGGGCTATTCGGCCGCCTTGGCCGCGTTCCACAGGGCGTCCATCTCGGCCAGGTCCGACTGTTCCGGCGTCTTGCCCCGCTCGCGCAGGGCCGCTTCGATGTACTGGAAGCGCCGGGTGAACTTGGCGTTGGTGGCGCGCAGGGCGTCCTCGGGCTCGATGTCCAGGGTGCGGGCGATGTTGGCCACCACGAACAGCACATCGCCCAGCTCGGCGCGGGCCTTGTCCATGTCGCCGGCCGCGATCTCGACCTCGAGTTCGCCGACCTCCTCGTGCAGCTTTTCCAGCACCTTAGTGATGCTGGGCCAGACGAAGCCGACGCGGGCGGCGCGCTTGGACAGCTTCGTGGCCCGGGTCAGGGCCGGCAGGCCCACGGGCACGTCGTCCAGCAGGCTGGCGGTCTTGCCCTTTTCCGCCCGCTCCTGGGCCTTGATCACCTCCCAGGCGTCGGTCTGCTCGGCGCTGGTTCGATGGTCAGCCTCGCCGAACACATGCGGGTGCCGGCGGATCATCTTGGCGACGATGGCCTCGACCACGTCGTCAAAGGCGAAGGCGCCCTGTTCCTCGGCCATCCGCGAATGGAAGACCACCTGGAACAACAGGTCGCCCAGCTCCTCGCGCAGGTCCTTCAGGTCGCCTCGCTCGATGGCGTCTGCGACCTCATAGGCTTCCTCCACCGTGTAGGGCGCGATGGTGGCGAAGGTCTGCTCCAGATCCCAGGGGCAGCCGCCCTCAGGGGCGCGCAGCCGCGCCATGATCTCCAGCAGGCGGTCGATCGGCCGTTCGGTCATGGCCTATTCTGCAGGCCGGCCGATGGGGTGGATCTCTTCGGCGAACTTGGGGTCCGAGGCCATCTCCGGGGCGGCCATGGCCAGGTCATGCTCGTCCAGGGCCGCGCGGATTTCCGCATGCCGCTCGGCGGTCAGGCTGTAGCGGGAGATCAGGGCGCTGGCGAGCACCGCCAGGGCCGCGGGGGCGACGGTGAACATCCAGGCCAGGGCCGTCAGCCCTTCCTGCCCGTGGGTCTTTGGATCGAAGCCGAACAGGCTCAGCAGCTTGAAGCTGACCCCGACGGCCACGGCCGAGCCGATCTTCACCGTGCCGGTGAGCAGGGCGTAGAGCAGGCCCGTGCGGTCGATGCGGGTCTCGAGGCGCACCTCGTCGCTGACGTCGGCCATCATGGCCCGCAGCAGGAAGGCGCCGGCGGAATAGGGCAGGCCGGCCACGAACATCATGACGCCGGCGATCAGCGCCATGCCCGGCGGGATCGCGATCACGCTGACGGCGATCAGGGCGTAGAACAGACCCGAGACGGCCAGGGCGCGGTGCTTGCCGATCTTGTAGGCCATTCGGGTCCAGATGGGCGCGCCCACCAGACCGCCGATGAAGTAGGCGAGCAGCAGGGCGCTGGCGGTCGTCTTGTCGAACGCCTTCACCCGCGTGAAAAAGAAGAAGAACAGGGCGCCGGTGATGGCCGGACCGGTGCCGACCAGGAAGTCCACGATCAGCAGCCGCGCCACCGCCGGCCGCTTCAGGAGCTTGAAGTATTCGCCCAGGCCCGCATGGTCCGGCTTGGAGGCGACCAGCGGCTCCGGCGCGCGCCAGATGGCCAGGGCGACGGTGATGGGCAGCAGCAGAATCACGAACCACCCCATGGCGCCCACCGCGGCGGCGTGACCCTTGACCCCCAGGCTCGGCAGCAGGGCAGGCAGGGTCAGGACGAGGATCATCCCCACCACATTGGCGCCCTGCCACCAGGCATAGATGCGCGAGCGCTGGTCATAGGCGCCGGACATGGCCGCGCCCCAGGCCAACTGAGACAGGCTGGAGATCGAGACCCCGGCGTAGAGCACCAGCAGCCAGGCCCAGAGGTAGAAGGTGTTCACTCCCGGCTTGGCCATGAACAGCATGTAGGTGGCCAGCATCAGGATCGGCGCCGACAGGGCGAACCAGGGCCGGAAGCGACCGAACCTCGTACGGGTCCGGTCCATGACGCCGCCGATGAACGGGTCGAACGCCATGTCCAACAGGCGCACCATCATGAAGGCGAAGCCCACCTGGCTGAGGTTCAGCCCGATCTCGCTGGCGTAGAATTCCGGCAGGTAGACGACGAGGGGCAGGCCCAGGCCCGCCAAGGGCAGGCAGGGTGCGGCATAGGCCGCCAGGGTCCAACTTGATCGCCGCTCGGCCTTCGCCATGTCTTTCGCCCCCTGTCGCCGGTCGCCCTCGCCGGCTTAGGCGCGGATGAGACCCCGGCCGGCCCCAGGAGGCAAGCGGTTAGCGGTCCGGTCCCGCGTCTCCGCGCGACAGGCGGTCCGCAAGCCGGCCAAAAGCCCGGTCCGCGTCGCCCCAGGTGGGCTGATACCAGGCGTTTCGGATGTCGGTCTCATACCACTGATAGCTGACAGGCGTCACCGAACCGTCCGCGGCGGTCGCAGATCCGGTGACTCGCGCGCCGCCCACGCTGAAGCTTTGGTAGGAGAGGCCGGGCTTGTCGCCCAGTTGCTTGAAGGTCGGCCGATTGGGCTTCACGTCATCCAGGGTCAGGTCGACCTGGGCGCCCTGGAGCGCGCCGGTCCGGTCGAGCTTGCGCGCCACGGTCTGGCGCAGGGATTCGGCCACCCGGTCGACCTCGGCGACCCCATAGGTTTCCGCCGCCGCCTTCCGCACGGCGGGGGACAGGTTCACGGTGACGGTGGGCGGCGCGGCCACGGCGCTGGTGGCGGCGCCGGCGGCCAACAGGGACACAAGGAGCAGACGCATGGGGACTCCTTAGATCAGGTGATTTGAGAATTGCACGCCGGACTTATGGCGGGACAATGGCGCGCGGGACGTTCGCCGCTATAAGTCGAACCTAACGATCGGTAGGGCGGCGACTCGCCCCTGGGTTTGCGGGAGAGCGGCATGCGGGCGTCGCGGCGAGGAGTTCTGATGGGCGCGGGTATGATGGCGGCGGGCGGCGCATCAGCGGGCCAGGCGGTAGCTGGGACCGGGGCGAGCGCGGTGGAGCTGCAGGCTGTGCTTGAGCGGTTCGCGGGCTTTGGAGTTAAGGCCTCTGGCGGCGCGGGCGACAACGCCTGCGGTGATTGGCTGGAGGGCCTACTCTCCGCCCAGGGCTATGCCTGCGAGCGCCAGACCTTTGACGTGCCCTTCGCCGAGGTGCGCACCGCCACCCTGACCACTGGTGGGGTGCAGGCTCAGGTGCTGCCCCAGGGCGTCGTGGTTCCCACCGGTCCGGGGGGCTTGAGCGGTCCGCTGCGGCTGGCGTCCTCGGAAGCAGGCCTGGACGGCGCCATCGCTGTGGTGGTCCTGCCGTTCCGGCGTTGGGTGAGCCTCGCGGATCCGACGGCCAGCAAGCCTGTGGCCGACGCCTTGGCCCGCGGCGCGGCGGCGGCGGTGCTGGTCACCACGGGCCCCACCGGCGAGGCTATCGCCCTGAATGTCAGCGCCACCAAGCCCGGCTTCCAGAAGCCGGTGGCGGTGCTGGCGCCCAAGGACGCCGAGCCCTTCCTGGAAGCGGCCAGGGCGGGGCAGGGGGCGACCCTGACGGTCGACGCCACCGTCGGGCGCCGGCCGGCCTACAATCTCATCTGCCGGATGGATCGCGGGGCGGCCAAGACCCTGATCGTCACCACCCCCCGGTCCGGCTGGTTCGACTGTGTGGCCGAGCGCGGCTCAGGGCTCGCTGTCTGGCTGACGCTGGCCCAGCGGCTGGCCGCGGCCAAGCCCAAGGTGAACCTGGAATTCGTGGTCACCAGCGGCCACGAATACATCTATCTGGGCGGCGAGGAGTACCTGGCGCACAAGGCGCCGAAGCCGGCGGACACCCACGCCTGGGTCCATATCGGCGCCAGCGCCGCGGCCCGCGACTGGCATGAGCTGGGGATCCTGCGGCCCCTGCCCAGCGCCGATCCCCAGCGGGTGCTGACCGCCACGCCTCAGTTCATCGACCAGGCCCGCGCCGCCTTCAAGGGGATCTCCGGCCTGGAGGCGGTCTATCCCGCCGACCGCGCTAACGCCGGGGGTGAACTGGTCAATGTGATCGCGGCCGGCTACGGCGCCGCCGTCGGGCTTTATGGCGGGCACCGCTGGTTCCACACCACAGGGGACGACCTGCGCTGTTCGTCCGGAGAGCTGGTGGCGCCGGTCGCGGACGCTTTCGGGGCGATGATCACAACCATTCTACCGTGACTTGCCCAGGCTGGGCCGGACAGGCGGTTGACGCTGCACCCGGCGCTGGCGAACCCTCGCGATGCAAGCCAGACCGAAGGAGACCGCTCATGGCGCACAAGTTCGAGATCTACAAGGACAAGGCCGGGGAGTTCCGGGTCCGGTTCAAGTACAACAGCGAGACCATCTTCTCGACCGAGGGCTACGCCTCCAAGGCCAGCGCCAAGAACGCCATCGAGTCGATCAAGAAGAACGGTCCTGACGCGCCGGTGGACGACACCACGGATTGATCCAGATCAAGGGGCGCATGGGGTAAGTCTCTTTATAAAAGTCACGACAAGACTGTGGCTGGAGGAGACGACCCATGAACACCCATGTGCCCCCTGACGACCTCGCCCCGTTTGGCGACGCCTATGGCCCGACCCTCATGGGGATCTACGGGCCGACCCGGACGGAGACCACGCTCTCCGACCTGCCGCTCCTGAAGGGGGCGATTCCTGCGGACCTGAACGGGGTCTATCTGCGCGCCGGCCCCAACATCCGCTACGCGCCCAACGGGCGCTATCACCCGTTCGACGGCGACGGGATGATCCACGCCGCGCACTTTCAGAACGGCAGGCTGACCTATCGCAACCGTTGGGTCCGCACGGACGGCTGGAAGGAAGACGACGCGGCCGGGGAGGGGCTGTTCCACGGCATCCGTGAGACGCTCAAGGGCCGCGAGGACAAGCGCCTGAAAGACACCGCCAACACCGATCTGGTGGCCCAGGGCGGCAAGGTTCTGGCCCTCTGGTACATGTCTGGCGACGCTTATGAGATCGATCCGGTCACCCTGGAGACGCTGGGCAAGTCACAGGGGATTCTGGCGTCTGGTGGTCGCATTTCCGCTCACGCCAAGGTCGACGAGGTCACCGACGAGCTGATCTTCTTCGACTACGGGCTGGACGCGCCCTACATGTCCTATGGCGTCGTGGGGCCGGATGGAGCGCTGAAGCACTTCACCCCCATCGACCTGCCGGGGCCGCGCCTGCCGCACGACATGGCGATCACTGAGCATTACTCGGTGCTGCACGACCTGCCGCTGTTCCATGACCCTGAGGCGCTGAAGCTCGGCCGGCACAAGGTGAAGTACTATCCGGACATCCCGGCCCGGTTCGGCGTGATCCCGCGTTATGGCGCGCGCGACAGCATCAAGTGGTTCGAGTTCTCGCCCTGCTACATCTACCACGTGGCCAATTCCTGGGAGGAGGGCGACTGGGTGGTGATGGTCGGCTCCCGCTACATGCCCGAGACCCGCGCCGACGGCAGCGTCGACGCCGAGCGCACCGCCAAGAACGTCGCTGAGCTGGTGATGAAGGCCCGCCTGTGGGTCTGGCGCATGAACGTGAAGACTGGCGAGACCGAGGAGCGCTGCCTCGATCCCGACCGCAATGTGGAATTCCCCACCTACAACAGCCGTCTGTCCGGCCGCCGGACTCGCTACGGCTACTTCGTGGACCATTCGGAGACCCGGACCCTGCAGTGGTACGGCATCCGCAAGTACGACCTCGACACCGGCGAGAGCCTGGGCGAGTGGTCGGACGATCCCAGCAGCTGCTTCTATTCGGAGCCCTGGTTCGCGGCCGCCGACAATCCTGAGAGCGAGGACCACGGCTATGTCATCACCTTCCAGTGGAACGACAAGCTGCGCCGCGAGACCCTGGACGTGTTCGACGCCCGGGACATCTCGGCCGGCCCGGTGGCCCAGGTGCTGATCCCACACCGTATCCCGCTGGGCTTCCACGCCTGCTGGATGGCGGCGGACCGGATGAAGCCCTGAGTGAACGGGAAGGGGGCGGGGCCGTGAGGCGGTCCCGTCCTTGCAGTCGCGCCGGACGGGCTTCACAATCCCAACCCTGAGTTGGGGGCTATGCATGCGATTCCTGTTGGCCGGCGCCGCGGCGCTTTCCTTGGCGGCGTCCACCGGATGGGCGGCCGAGCCCACTGATCCGCTGGCCTGGTACGATGGGACCTGGTGCACGCCGGTGGGCCCTAGGCAGATCTGTGAGCGCTGGGGTCCGCCCATGGCCGGTCTGAAGGTTGGGACCTCGCAGGCGGTGAAGGACGGCAAGACCGTCGAGATCGAACTGGTCACCATCGACATCAGCGGGCCTAAGGCCCAGGTCCAGGTGGCCATCAACGGCCGCCCGCCGATCCCGTTCGCTGAGACGGCGCGCACAGCGACCAGCATGACCTTCGAGAACCCCAACCACGACTACCCGCAGCGCATCCGCTATTGGCGCGAGGGGGAGCTGCTGAAGGCGGAGATCTCCATGCTGGACGGCAGCCGGGCGAATGGTTGGTCGTTCACACGGGTCCAATAGGGTCCAGTCATCGGCGAATACGTTCGTCGCCTAAGGAAGATTATCGGAAATTGAAAGCTAGCCCAGGCTGGCCGCATGGGCTTTGCGGCTTTAGGCTTTCAGCTCTGTTTTTGTCGTGATTCCCAGAGCTTCCCTCATGATCATCATCCTCGGCTCGGTTCAGATGGCTCCGGGCCAGCGTGACGCCGCCATCGCCGTCGGCCTTGAGCATTGCGCGCGCTCCCGGGCTGAGCCTGGCTGCCTCTCGCATGACTGCCACGTCGACGCCGCTGATCCCGACAAGCTGGTCTTCGTGGAACGCTGGGCCGACATGGCCGCGGTCCGCACCCATTTCACGGTTCCGGCCTCCGGTGAATTCGTCCGCCGCATGGCCGCCCTGGCGTCGGCGCCGCCCCAGATGGCCCTCTATGACGCCACCGAACGTCCGGTCGGCTAGCCGTCTACCGCAACGTCCGCGCACAGGCCTTTGTTTTATAGTGTAAAATCTAGCTTCGACTGGCGCCTGAGAATTCCTCTCAGGTGACGCCGGGTCACGGCTTGCCGGCCGTCCGCGCCCTGCTAGCATCCACCTGAACAACGATAATCCAGTCAGGGGGACCCGGACGTGAGCCAGGCCAAGCTTCCAAAGGTTTGCATCATCGGCGCCGGGCCGACAGGTTTCTCGACCGCCAAGCGCCTGAAAGACTACGGGATTCCGTACGACTGCTTCGAGCTGTCCGACGATATCGGCGGCACCTGGTACTACAAGAACCCCAATGGCCTGTCCGCCTGCTATGACAGCCTGCACATCGACACCTCGAAATGGCGCCTGGCCTTCGAGGATTTCCCGGTGCCGGCGGACTGGCCGGACTTTCCGCACCACAGCCAATTGTTCCAGTATTTCAAGAACTACGTAGACCATTTTGGACTGCGCGAGACCATCACCTTCAACACAGGCGTTGAGAGCGCCAAGCGCAGCGCTGACGGCCTGTGGGAGGTGAAGCTGACCACCGGCGAGACGCGGGTCTATGACGTCGTCCTGGTCTGCAACGGCCACCACTGGAGCCCGCGGGTGCCGGAGTATCCGGGCCAGTTCGACGGCGTCGCCATCCATTCCCACGCCTATCGGGATCCCTTCGATCCGGTCGATATGCGCGGCAAGAACATCGTCGTGGTTGGCATGGGTAATTCGGCGATGGATATCGCCTCCGAACTGTCCCAGCGGCCCATCGCCAAGAACCTTTGGGTCTCGGCGCGCCGTGGCGTCTGGGTGATGCCGAAGTACATGAACGGCCGCCCTGCGGATAAGGCCGCCATGCCGGCCTGGATGCCGCGCAAGCTGGGCCTGGCCTTGGCGCGCAAGGGCATCAAGAAGGCCCTGGGCAATATGGAAGACTATGGCCTGCCCAAGCCCGACCACGAGCCGCTGGAGGCGCACCCGTCGGTGTCCGGCGAATTCCTGACCCGGGCTGGCTGCGGCGACGTGAAGTTCAAGCCGGCGATCCAGTCGCTCGAGGGTAAACAGGTCCGCTTCGCTGACGGCAGCGTCGAGGACGTGGACGCGATCGTCTTCGCCACCGGCTATGACATGAAGTTCCCGTTCTTCAGCGAGCCCGACCTGCTCCCGGACGCCGACCATCGCCTGCCGCTGTTCAAGCGGATGATGAACCCGGATATCCCGAACCTGTTCTACATGGCCCTGGCCCAGCCCCTGCCGACCCTGGTGAACTTCGCCGAGCAGCAGTCCAAGCTGGTGGCCAAGTACCTGGTCGGCGAGTACCTCCCCCCCTCCCCGGCCGAGATGCGCCAGGTGACGGCGAAGGACGAGGAGACGCACCTGGGCCAGTACTATTCGGCCAAGCGGCACACCATTCAGGTCGATTTCGGCGTCTATGTCGCTGACCTGATGAAGGAGATCGCCAAGGGCGAGAAGCGCGCCAAGGCGGCCGGCAACAAGCTGCCGGTGCCGGCCCGGGCGACCGAGCCGGCTTGAGCCATCAGCCCTGCGGCCTTCGCGCGAGGTGAGCGATCACCCCGTAGAAGGCCGCGAATGAGGCGACCAGGGCCACGGTGAACAGGCCCGTGACCAGGTTGTTGGCGGCGTGGCTGTCGAAGGCCATGCCGCGAACGCCCAGGATCGGGGCCAGGATCGATGCCGCCACATTGCCCCAGCCGGCGACCAGCAGGGCCGGAACGAGCCAGCGCTCGCGCCCGGCCTTGAGCTCGCCGCCGATCCGGGTGGCGAAGGCGAGCGCGATGACCAGGAGGCCGTTCATCAGCCCCTCCAGGTGCGCCATCATCCAGCCGCGGGCGTCACCGCCCACCGGCATGGGCATGGGCTGGCCATAGACCTGTTCGGCGATGTGGAAGGTCAGGGGAAAGCCGGCCAGGACCATGCCGGCCAGGATCATCAGCACCCCGTGCAAGACGGAGACGCGCAGGCCGGTCTCGCTCATGACAGGCCGAACCGTGCGGGCTCGGCCCGGATGATCGCTTCCAGCTTGGGCATGCCCGACTTCAGGCCGCCGGCCAGCTGCTTGTTGACCAGGATGTTCAGCGGGAAGATCGCGCTGGCCCGGCCGGCCCAGTGCAGCTCGCAGCCGCCCGCCGTCTCGACCACGCGGTAGTCCTCGACGGCGGCCGAGATCGGCAGGGGCGAGGCGGCGAACCGGAAGGCCATGCGCTTGCCCTCCTCCCAGGCGAAGAAATACTCCTCCACCTTGGCGTCGCCGATCTCGACGGTGCGGGTCGTGCCGACGCCGAAGGGTTGCGGACTGGTCCAGGTGACCTTGGTGATCGGCAGCCATTGGGTCCAGGCCTGGGCGTCCAGCAGGGCGGCCCAGACCGCGGCGGCCGGCACGCCGAAGCTGTGGCTGACCTTGGCGGTGGCGCCGGCGAGATACTCCTCGGCGACGGCCTTGTGGGTCTTGAGCGCCATGCGATGTCCTCCGTAACGATTGGAGCGGGACTGTGACCCAGTTTCCGCGTCGTCACCGAAGCCGATTCTGCTAGGTGAGCGCCCGCGCCAGAGCCTCGCGGCTGTCCCGGGCCGCATCGCGGCTCACCCGGGCGCCGGGCGACCACTGGAAGGCGTGAAAGGCGCCGGGATAGACGTGCATTTCCACCGGCACGCCGGCCCGGACCAGGCGGCTGGCGTAGTCAAGGTTCTCGTCCAGGAACAGGTCGAGGGCGCCGGTGGCCAGGAAGGTCGGCGGCAGGCCGGACAGGTTCTCGGCGCGGGCGGCCGCGGCGTAGGGCGACACGCCCTCCCCGCCCGGCGCGTGGCCAAGCAGCGAGGTCCAGCCGAAGAGATTGGCCTCCGGCGTCCAGACGAACTCACCGACGTACGGATGGGGATCCGGCGTCACACAGGTGCGATCGTCGATCATCGGATAGATCAGGTGCTGGAAGGCGAAGCGGTACTCCCCCCGATCGCGGACCAACAGGGCCAGGGCCGCGGCCAGTCCGCCGCCCGCGCTCTCACCCATCACGCCGATGCGGGCCGTATCGACGCCCAGCTCGCCGGCGTTGGCGAACACCCAGGCCAGGGCCGCGTAGCAGTCTTCGACCGGACCCGGGAAGGTCGTCTCGGGGGCCAGGCGGTAGTTCACCGAGATGATGGTGCAGCCGAGCTTGTTGGTCAGCCGACGATGCCCGGCCTCCAGGGCCTCGGCCGAGCCGGAAACATAGCCGCCGCCGTGGATGTGGAAGATGCAGGGCAGCGGATCCGCCGCGTCCTTGGGCCGATAGACCAGCACCGGCACGTCCGGCGCGCCCTCTGGCCCAGGGACATGCCGGGTCGTCATATCGGTGACCGCAAGATCCGCCGGATCGACCGGAAAGCTGATCGCCGAGGCGCGCATCGTGGCCAGGGTCTCGGCGGAGACGGTCCGCTTCGGCATGCTGTCCAGCAGGGGCAGGAGTTCGGGATCGACCAGGTGACGGCTGCGGCTCATTGGGGATCCTCCTTGGACGCGACGGGCGGTCTTCAGCGCCGCCGTGGCGGCCAGATTGCGATGCGCCGCGGTCCTAGGAAAGGGCCAGCTGACCCGAGGCGAGGCGCTGCAGGGTCTCGACGAACACTTCAGGTTCCAGGCGGGTCAGCCGGGCCTCGAGGCTCTCAGCGGTCTCGCCGGGCTCCAGGGGGACTTCGCGCACGGCCAGCACCGCGCCATGGTCGTATTCCTCGTCCACCAGGTGGATGGTGATGGCGCTGGCTGCGACGCCGGCGGCGACCACGGCCTCATGCACGCGGCGCCCATACATGCCCTCGCCACCGAAAGCCGGGATCGGGCCGGGGTGAATATTCAGGATCCGGTCGCGATAGGCCGCCAGGGTCTTAGGTCCCAGCCGACGCAGGTATCCGGACAGCACGATCCACTCGACCCCGGCCTCGACCATGGCCTTGGCCAGGGCCGCGTCCGCGGCGTCCGGATCCGCCTGGGTCGGCAGGTGGAGGGTCTGGACGCCTGCGGCGGTTGCGGCCTCCAGGGCCGGCGCCGAGCGATTGTTGCTGACCACCAGCCGGGCCTCAGCGTCGAGGATCCCGATGCGAATCGCCTCCAGGATGGCGCGCATGCTCGAGCCGTTTCTGGATGCGAGAAAACCAAGCTTAAGATGCTGGGATTTCAAGGAAATATCGCCCGAAGTTGATGTTTCAGGCGAAGGCCATCGAAGGCCGGCTCCACCCCCTTGGGCAGCTTGCGCTTGAGGTCGTTGTAGTCGAGGTCGATGTGCATGTTGGTCAGGATCGCCCGGCGCGGCCTGACCCGCTCGATCCACTCCAGGGCGCGTTCGACGTGGGCGTGGGTCGGGTGCGGACGCCAGCGCAAAGCATCGACGATCCAGACGTCCAGGCCGTGCAGGGCGGCGAAGGCGTGATCATCCAGGTGCACCACGTCACTGGAATAGGCGACGTCGCCGAACCGGTAGCCCACCGATCGGATGCCGCCGTGATCCTGGTCGAAGGTGACGACAGGAATGGCGCCGGAGGGGCCGTCGATATGCCAGGCCTCGCCATGGGCCGGCAGGACGTGGCGCTCAGCGATGCCGGGATAGCCGCCCTCGCCGTCGAACACATAGCCGAACCGGCGCATCATCGAGGCGGTCGTCACCTCGTCCATATAGGTGGGGATGCGGGCACGCTGGCGGATGAAGAAGGCGCGGATATCGTCGATGCCGTGGGTCTGGTCGGCGTGATCGTGGGTCAGCAGGACGGCGTCCAGGCGCTTCGCCCCGGCCGCCGCGGTCTGGCTGCGCAGGTCGGGCGAGGTGTCCACCAGGACGGTCGTCTCGTGCTCAGCCCCCTCGCCCAGGCGACGGACCAGGAGGGAGCAGCGCGAGCGCTGGTTCTTGGGCTCATGCGGGTCGCAGTCCCCCCAGTCGCCGTCCGCCCGCGGCACGCCGCCGGAGGAGCCGGAGCCCAGGATGGTGATCTCAAGCTCGCCGCTCATGGCCGGGGGATCCGATCAAACAGGGCGAAGAAGGCGTCCTCGTTACGGCGCTCCGCCTCCTCCCGGCTCCAGCCGCGAAGCTCGGCCAGCTTCCACAGCACTTCGGGCAGATAGGCCGGCTCGTTGCGCCGTCCGCGGTGCGGGACGGGCGCGAGATACGGGCAGTCGGTCTCCACGATGATCCGGTCTTCCGGCATATCCAGGATCACCGCACGCACGTCCTCGGCGGCCTTGAAGGTGGCGATGCCAGACACCGAGAACCAGGCCCCAAGGGCCGCGGCTCGTCGGGCCAGCTCCGCCCCCGAGGTGTAGCAGTGCAGCAGCATCTTGAAGGGGCCGGCGGCGTGTTCCTCTTCGAGGATGTCGCCCATCAGGTCGTCGGCCTCGCGGGTGTGCACAACCAGCGGCAGGCCGGTCTCGCGCGCCGCGGCCACATGGGCGCGGAACACCTGGGCCTGGATGTCGCGGGGGCTGAGGTCGTAGTGGAAGTCCAGGCCCGTCTCGCCGATCCCCACCACCTTCGGATCGCTGCAATGGGCCGTCAGGTCAGCGGCGGTCAGATCCGGCTTTTCCTTGGCCTCGTGCGGATGGGTGCCGACGGTGCACCAGATGTCCGGGGCGTCGGCGACGGCGCGGACCTTGTCGAAACCGGACAGCTTGTCGCTGATATTGACCATCAGCCGGATGCCGGCGGCGCGGGCGCGGGCGATCACCTCGTCCCGGTCGGCGTCGAACTGGGGGGCGTGAAGGTTGACGTGGCTGTCGATGAGCATGCGGTCGAGGGTCAGGCGCGCGCGGCGTCGCGCAGGTCGGAAAGGGCGGCGAAGAGGGCGTCCGCGCGGTCCAGATTCACGGCCTCGACCTCGCGCGGCAGGCGCTGCAGCGTCTCCCACGCCGCGGCCCACCGATCAAGCCCGCCACGGCCCTCGGCGGCGTGGCGTCGCGCCATCTGGTGCACACGCTCGGAGAGGCGTTCGAACAACAGGGCGAACTGGGCCGCCCCCTCCCCGCCCCGGAACCGGTCGGCCAGGGACAGGGCCATGGCCTCGTCCACCTGGGGCAGGTCGTGCAGCAGTTCGCGGGCCGCGTCGTCCATGGCCAAGGCCCCGGTCGCCGACAGGGTCCAGGCCTTGCCCGGCGCCCCATGGGCCATGCGGGCCAGACGCAGGGCGTCCTCGGGATTGACGTCCGTGCGCTGGCGCACGAAGTCGGCCACCTCGTCCTCCGGCAGGGCGTCGAAGCCTAGGCGGCGACAGCGGGACCGGATGGTCGGCAGCAGGCGTCCAGGCGAGTGCGAGATCAGCAGCAGCACCCCGCGCGGGGGCGGCTCTTCCAGGGTCTTGAGCACCGCATTGGCAGCGTTGACGTTGAGGTCGTCGGCGGCGTCGATGATCGCCACCCGATGCGGCGCCGAGGCCGGGGACTTGGAAAAGAACTCCGACAGGCGCCGCGCCTCGTCGACCGGAATGGTCTTGCGCGGTTTGCCGTCCTCGCCGATGCGCTCAAGGGTCAAGAGGTCAGGGTGAGAGCGCACGGCGATCTGCCGGCTGACCGTGTGGTCCGGGTCCGCGCCCAGCACGCCATAGCGGTCATCCGCCGGCGCACCGAGCAGCCGGCGCGCCGCCCGATAGGCGAAGGTCGCCTTGCCGACGCCCTCTGTCCCGGTGAGCAGCCAGGCGTGATGCAGGCGGCCCCGGGCCCGGGCGGCCTCGAAGGCGGCTTCGGCGCGCTCGTGCCCGAACAGGCGCCAGGCGTCGCGGGGATGCGGAACGGGATCAGCCATGACCCAGGCGCTGGCCCACGGCGCGCCAGACGGCCGCCTCCACCGCGTCCATGTCCTGGGTCGCGTCCACCACCTCGCAGCGCTCGGGCTCGGCCTTGGCGATGTCGAGGAAAGCCTGTCTCAGACGGGCGTGGAAGGCCGCGCCCTTGGATTCGAACCGGGTCTCGGCGTGGGTCCGGTCTGCGGCGCGGGCGAGGCCAGCCTCGGGCGCCATGTCGAACACCAGGGTCAGGTCGGGCCGGACCTCTTCGAGCACGAAAGTCTCCATGGCCGCGATCAGGCCCGGATCGGTCCCGCCGGCGGCGCCCTGATAGGCGCGGGTGGAGTCGGCGTAGCGGTCACAGACCACCCAGGCGCCGCGCGCCAGGGCCGGCCGGATCACCCGCTCGATGTGGTCGCGCCGGGCGGCGTACATCAGCAGCGTTTCGGTGACCGGGCTCCAGCGGTCGGCCGCGCCTTTGACCAGCAGGTCGCGGATCGCCTCCGCGCCGGGGGAGCCGCCGGGTTCGCGGGTGGCCACGACCTCGCGGCCCGCCTCGGTCAGGCGCGCGGCCAGGCGGCGGATCTGGGTGGACTTGCCCACGCCCTCCCCGCCTTCGAAGGTGATGAAACGACCCTGCGACACTGGCGCAAGATGGCCGCTTTGCGCGGTTTGTCCAGGGAAGACTAGGGCCGCAGAACCCGGGCGTCGCCATAGCCGGAGGCGGCCACGCGATCCCGCAGCGCCCAGGCCTCGCCCTCGTCGGCGGTGCTCTGCAGGACGACGCGATAGAGCGTGGTCCCATTACGCTGGATCGGCTCAACCACGGCGCCGCCGCCCAGCTGGCCGGCCACGCGCTGGGCGTTGCCTGCGTCGCTGAAGGCGCCGGCCTGGACGCGATAAAGGCCCGAGGCGCCGCCGGCTGCAAAGACGGGAGCTGAGGGGGACGAGGCGCCTTGTGGCTGGGCCGCCGGTGTCGCGGGGGCCAGGGGCGCAGCCGCGACCGCCATGGGCTGGGGCGGAACAAAGGCCGGCATCGCCGCGACCGCTACCGGGGCCGCGGGCGCGAGCGGCGCGGTCGTGGGATAGGCGGGACGGCCCGAATTAGCGGCGTAGCGGACGTCCGAGCCGCCCAGGGGCGCCGGTCCCACATAGCGGACGCGAACCCGCGCCAAGCCCTTCTGGTCGTAACCCAGTTCGCGGGCCGCCGCGTGGCTGAGGTCGATCAACCGGCCGCCGACAAAGGGTCCGCGGTCGTTCACCCGCACCTGGAGCTTTCGGCCGTTGTCCAGGTTCGTGACCTCGACAATGGACGGCAGTGGCAGGGTCGTGTGCGCCGCCGACAGGGCCGTCATGTCGAAGATCTCACCATTGGCGGTGGCCTTCATGTTGAACTCATCGCCGTACCAGGAGGCCATGCCGGTCTCGTCGTAGTTCGGCTGCTCCTTCGGCACGTACCAGACGCCGGCCACCTGGTAGGGATCGCCAACCTTGTAGCGGCCGCCCACTCCCGTCGGCAGGTCGCCCTTGGCCGCCGGCAGGCGCGCCGCAAGCCTCGGCTGGGGCGTGGCGCAGGCGGCCAGGGTCGCCACGGCCGGGACCAGGACCACCAGGGTCCGCGTCCGCATCGCAAAGCTGTTCAACGCCATCTCAGCCCCTCCCTCACAGGCGGTTTTTCATCCAGCAGGATGGGCCAAGAGGTTTGAACCAGGGTTAAGCGGCGTGGTTAATTCGTTAAGTCTGTCCGCGCGGCCGTCTTGGGGCTCGCCCCCGGCCTGAAGGTTCTGCTATAGCGGCGCGCTCCGGAGGGGTGGCCGAGTGGTTTAAGGCAGCGGTCTTGAAAACCGCCGTAGGTGGAAGCCTACCGTGGGTTCGAATCCCACCCCCTCCGCCAAGCCTCGCCCGCCTGCGCCATGTTTGACGTCAACATGGACGAACGGTTTCCTGGCGCCCGGCTAGGCCGAGAAAATTTCATAAATCTCTATTGAATCAGCTGTTTACGGCTGACGGCAGGCCCGTTTCCGATCCGATGGGCTCGAACTCCGGGACGATCTCGCGCAGGTGCGTGATGGCGGCCTCGCGGTCCAGCCGGGTCACGGCGTCCTGCATCCGGTCGAAGCAGGCGCGCAGGGCGTCCAGGGCCATGGTGCGGGGACCGACCAGGCTGAGGCCTGAGGCGGTGCGCAGGATGCGGTCCTCGTCGGGGTGGATCAGTTCCTCGTCGAGCTTTTCGCCGGGGCGCAGGCCGATCACACGGACTTCGATGTCTTGTTCCGGTCGGCGACCGGACATGCGGATCATCAGCCGGGCCAGGTCGGCGATACGGATCGGGTCGCCGATATCCATCACATAGACGCCGCCGCGCACTTCACTGGGCATTTCGCGCAGGGTCGCGGCCTGCAGCAGCAGGGACACCGCCTCGCCCAGCGTCATGAAATAGCGGCTGACGTCGGGGTGGGTCAGGGTGATCGGGCCGCCCTCGGCGATCTGGCGCTGGAACAGCGGCGCGACCGAGCCGGACGAGCCCAGCACATTGCCGAACCGGACGGAGACAAACCGGGTCGGGCCGGCTTCCAGGTCCATGGCCTGGCAATAGGCTTCGGCGGCGCGTTTGGCGGCGCCCATGACGCTGCTCGGGTTCACGGCCTTGTCGGTGGAGACAAAGACCATGACGCCCACATTGTGCGACTGGCAGGCGTCGGCCACGTGGCGCGCACCCAACAGGTTCGTGCGGATGGATTCCAGCGGATGGTCTTCCGCCATCGGGACGTGCTTCAGCGCCGCGGCGTGGAAGACCACGTCCGGCTGCTCGCGGGTGAACCAGTCATCCAGGACGTTGCGGTCCCGAATGTCGCAGAACACCGAGGTCCGCGAAACCTCCGGCCGATGTTCCCGCAGGTACTGGTCGATGGCGTAGAGGTTGAACTCGGAGTTTTCGATCAGGGTCAGGTGACCCGGACCCAGGGCCGCGATCTGACGCACCAGTTCCGAACCGATCGACCCGCCGGCGCCCGTGACCAGGATCCGACGGTTACGCACCAACTTCCGCAACGGGAACTCATCGAAAGCAATCGCTGGGCGGCCGAGAAGTTCACCCAGAGCCAGGAGGCGCGCCATGTCCTCAGGACCGGCGGCGGCAAGGCCACTCATATGTTCTCTCCTGCCCCAAGCCACTCAAAGCGCACAGCGAAACGCAAACCCGCGTGAATCGCTCCGCACATAGCCAAACCGACCCTACGCGGAAAGCTCAAGCTACGCCAAGAGCATGACGAAGAACTAGGTTTGTTGAACCTTTGATCGACACCTGAACGAGGCCCGCGTAATTCCTGTAACAAAATCGCGACGCATTAATGTCGCTCCATTCGGGAAACGCTCAATTGAAACGCGTCCTGCTCGCGGCGGCGATCTGCCTGTCGTCCAGTCTCGCCCTGGCCCATTCTGCTTTCGCCCAGTCTGCCTCCATACAGTCCGCCCCCAGCCCGCTCCCCTTCCCGGCTCATATCCCGGCGGCGCGGGATACGCCCTATCCGGGTCTGCTGACCTTGTCGGTGGACGCCACGGACCTCGATCGTCGGATCTTCAAGGTCCGACAACAGATTCCGGTGTCGGGGCCGGGCCCCATGACGCTGCTGTTTCCCCGTTGGCTGCCGGGCAAGCACTGGGCGGCCGGGGAACTGCACGCCCTGGCGGGGCTGATCATCACGGCCGGCGGTCAGCGGCTGGAGTGGAGCCGCGATCCGGTGGAGATGGGCGCCTTCCACGTGGTCGTCCCCGCGGGCGCTGAGCGCCTGGACCTGGAGTTCCAGTATCTTTCGCCGACCGCCGGGGACCAGGGCCGCATCGTCGTCACGCCGGAGATGATGAATGTGCAGTGGAACAACATGGCCTTGTACCCGGCCGGCTATTTCACGCGCCAGATCCGGATCCAGCCGAGCATTCGCCTGCCGGAGAATTGGACCTACGGCGTGGCCCTGGAGACCGAGAGCGTCAAGGACGGCGTGGTCACCTTCAAGCCCGTCGGCTTCGACACTCTGGTGGATTCGCCGATGTTCGCCGGCCGGTGGGGGCGCAAGATCGACCTCGATCCGGGCGGCCGGTCGCGCGTGACCCTGAACGTCTTCGCCGATGATCCGGAGCTGTTGGAGGCTTCACCGCAGCAGATCGCCCTGCACCGGGCCGTGGTGGCCCAGGCCGACCGGCTGTTCGGGGCGCGACATTATGACCATTACGATTTCCTGCTCGCCCTGAGCGACCGTCTGGGCGGCATCGGCGTCGAGCACCAGAGGTCGAGCGAGAACGGCACCCTGCCCCGCTACTTCCTGGATTGGGATCGGGTCCCGTCGGCCAGGGAACTGCTGCCGCACGAATACACCCACTCCTGGAACGGCAAGTACCGTCGACCGGCCGACCTATGGACTCCGGACTTCACGACGCCGATGCGGGACAGCCTGCTGTGGGTCTATGAGGGCCAGACCCAGTATTGGGGCCAGGTGCTGTCGGCCCGCTCCGGACTCTTGTCGCGCCAGGATGCGCTCGATGGCCTGGCCCTGACGGCGGCCACCTATGACTACCGGGTCGGGCGCGCCTGGCGCCAGATGAGCGACACCACCAATGACCCGATCATCGCCGCGCGCCGTCCCCTGCCCTGGACCAGCTGGCAGCGCAGCGAGGACTATTACTCGGAAGGCCTGCTGATCTGGCTGGACGCCGACACCCTGATCCGCGAGCTGTCGGGGGGGAAGAAGTCCCTGGACGATTTCGCCCGTGCCTTCTTCGGGGTGAATGATGGGGATTGGGGCCAGCTGACCTATCGGTTCGAGGACGTGGTCGCGACCCTGAATGCAGTGCAGCCCTATGACTGGAGCGGATTCCTGAAGACCCGCCTGGCCAGCCACGGTCCCGGCGCGCCGCTGGATGGGGTGGCGCGGGGCGGCTACCGGCTGGTCTATGCCGAAAAGCCCACCGCCTACTTCATCGGCAATGAGACGCGCCGCAAGATCACGGACCTGACCTTCTCCTTAGGGGTGAGCGTCAATCGGGAGGGCGAGGTCACGGCGGTGCAATGGGACGGACCGGCGTTCAAGGCCGGGCTGGTCGATGGCGAGAAGATCGTCGCTGTGAATGGCGTCGCCTTTGACGGGGATCGCCTGAAGGCGGCGGTCACGGCGGCCAAGGGCTCCGCCGCGCCCCTGGAGCTGATCATCAAGTCGGGGGATCGCTACCGTGTCACAGCCATCCCGTACCATGACGGCCTGCGCTATCCGCGCTTCGAGCGGGTGGCCGGCGCGCCGGATCGGCTGGGCGATATCCTGGCGGCGAAGCGATAGGCCGGTTGATGTGGGTCATGCCCCGCGCAAGGTGCGGGGTGTAGTTTTGTTGTCTTGCAGCCTGGAGGCGCCCATGCGCTCTCGCCTGACCGTTCTCGTCTTCGCCCTCGCCGCGGGGTGCGCCCTTCCCGCCCTGGCCGGACCGCCGGACCCTGCCCTGCAGCGGGGCCAGGCCATTGCGCATGACACCTGCGCCCGCTGCCACGGCGTGGCGACCGGCGAGGACAGCCGCAACGCCGGGGCGCCGCGCTTTGTCGTCATCGCCGGGCGCTACAATGAGATCAGCCTTGAAGACCGTCTGAGCGAGATCGCCAAGCAGGGCCACTATGAGATGCCGCCCCAGCCGATCAGCCGCGAGGATATCCGCAGCCTGACCGCCTATATCGAGAGCCTGGCTCAGCCCTAAGCTTGGTCGGCCTGGGCCAGGGGCTGGTCCGGTGCAGCAGATCGGGTGGCCATAAGTTCGACGATGGTGTCCAGCAGGACCGCCGCGCGGATCGGTTTGGCCAGGTGGCGGTCGGCGCCGGCGTCATGACTGGCCCGGACATGCTCATCCAGAGCGTTGGCGGTGAGCATCACCACAGGGGTCGGCGCAAGCCCCTTCGCCCGCTCGTACTCCCGAAGTTGAGCGGTGGCGCTGAGGCCGTCCAGTTCCGGCATCTGCATGTCCATCAGCACGATGTCGAAGGTCTGTTCCCGCAGCTCCGCCAGGGCCAACGCGCCGTTCTCGACGATGACCGGGTCAATGCCGACCGACTGCAGGATCAGTTGCACGACCTTCTGGTTGGTGGGGTGATCCTCAGCCAACAGGACGCGGGCGCCGGCGATATCCAGGCGCACTTGCGGGCCGGCGGGCTCCGAGGCCGCGGCGCCTGAGGTCCGCGCCAGCGGCAGCAGGAAGGCGAAGGTCGAGCCCTCCCCCGGTACGCTGACCACGTCGATGCCGCCGCCCATCAGCTCGACCAGCGACCGGCTGATCGCCAGGCCCAGGCCCGTGCCGCCGAACCGGCGGCGGATGGAGGCGTCGGCCTGTTCGAAGCGCCGGAACAGACGGGCCCGGACATCCTCGTCAAATCCGATTCCGGTGTCCGCGACCGCGAACCGCACCTGATCCCCGGCCATGGAGACCTTGAGCTCCACCGAGCCCGCGACCGTGAATTTCACCGCGTTGGACAGCAGGTTCGACAGCACCTGGGTGAGGCGCACCTCGTCGCCGCGGAAGCCGCCCTGGGCCTCGGGGGCCACATGCCAGCTGAAGGTCAGACCCTTGGCTTCGGCCGCGGCGCGATGCAGTTCGGCGATCCGCTTGACCACGACCTCCATCTGGAAGGGCTCGTCGGCCAGCTGGATCTCGCCGGTCTCGATCTTGGAGAAGTCCAGGATGTCGGTCAGCACCTGTTCCAGCAGGCGGCCTGACGAGGCGATCAGGCTGGCTAGCTCGCGGCCCCGGTTGGTCCGTTGCTCCCCGGCCAGGGTCTCCGACAGGGCGATGACGCCATTGAGCGGGGTGCGCAGCTCGTGGCTCATATTGGCCAGGAACCGCGACTTCTCGGCGTTGGCGCGCTCAAGCTCGGCCGTGCGGGCCTGGACCCGGTCCTCCAGCGAGGCCAGCACGCTCTCGGTCTTCTCCCGCTCGGCCCGCAGGGCGCGGGCCAGCAGGCCGAGCTCATCATTGCGGATCTCGATGGCGTCGGTCTGGGCGGCGTCGGCCTGGTCGGGCGCGCAGCTCTGGGCCAGGTCCTGCAGGGGCCGCACAATGGTCCTGCGCGCCAGCACCACCACCAGTATGGTCTGGGCAAGGGACGCCAGGGCGCCGAGCACCAGCACCCACGACGCTGACCGGGCCGCCGACTGGGCCACCGCGGCCTTCGGATAGGTCATCATCAGGTACCAGTCCGGCCCGTCCAGGCGGCCATAGGCGACGATCTGGCGGCCATCCGGGCTGGAGATCACCCCGTGGGCCCGCCCATCCTTGCGGATGGCGGCGACCAGCGCGTTCAGGCCCAGGGACTTCTCATAGGTTCGCACTGTGGCTTCCGACGCCATCCCGGGGCGGTCAAAGCCGGGCGAGGCGATCAATTCGCCCTTGCTGGTCACCACCAGGTTTGAGGCGCCTGGCAGGGTCGTGCGGACAGCGTTGAGGAAGAACCCCGTGAGCTCAAGGGTCGAGCCGAAGGAGCCGACATAACGGCCGTCCACATAGATCGGCGTGATGCAGCCGGTGGCCAGACGCTGGCCCTTGGTGTCCTGGATCAGGCGCTGAAGATTGGTGCAGCGGGTCGCGTGGGTGGGATCGGAGCCCGGCAAGGTGATCTGGGCCATCTCCTCCTTGCTGATGTCCAGGGTCGCCGGCGCCTGGCGACGATAGAACATCAGCCGGTCCGGACGGTCGGGCCCGAAGATCGCCACCCGGGTGGCCGGGGTGAAGAAGTAGAAGTTGTCGTAGTCGATGTGCGCCGCCTGGCCGAAGTCCGACACGACCGAGAAGGCGGCGGCCATGACCCGGAGCTCCTCCGGCGTCATCTGGTCCCGACGCGAGATGTAGGCCCCCATGCCGTAGATCCAGCGTCCGGAGAAGGTCTTGTGGCCGTCGAAATACTCGTCGGTGCTGCGGCCGGTCCCATCGGGGCGGCGCGGGAAATACTCCTCGGCCAAGCGCTCAGCCTCAGCATGCGTCATGTGACGGTAGCGGGTGGCGAGCTCCACGCCTGCGGCGGCCTGCAGGCTGGAGAGCTTGTTGAACCGGCGCTCCACATTGCTGCTGCGTTCGCGCACGTAGTCGCCCAGGAAGGCGATCTGGCGGCGCGTCAGGTCTTGCTGAAACACGAAGAAGGCCGCCGTCGCGCCCAGAATGGTCACGACCGCCGACATCAGCCCGACGCTGATCAGGAATCGTCTTGAGAGGGATCGCATCGCAGTCGGCCAGTGTTGATTCCACAACCTAGGCTGGACAGGTTGCGCGGGGGTTTACGGCCCGTCCACTAAGCGGAGCGGGTAGAATTGGGGTGCGCACCCCTCGCGGGGCGGGGTATGGCGAGGCATGAGCCAAGACGACATCCTGGTCGACGCGCGGGGGCACAGGTGCCCTGTCCCGACCCTGAGGCTGCGCCGCGCCCTGGAGACCGCGCCCGACGGCGCCGTGGTTCGGTTGCTGGCCGACGACCCCCTGGCGCGTATTGACGTGCCCCACTTCGCCGCCGGGGCCGGATTTGTGGTGCTGGAGAAGGCGGAGGCCGACGGCGTGCTGAGCTTCCGCGTTGGGCGGGCGCCAACCGGCGGCTAGGCCTTGGCGCTGTGGGCGTCCATGGCCAGTTCGATCTCTGTCGCCAGGGCGCCGCCGAAAAAGACCGCGTTCACGTTCCAGGACAGCCAGATCAGGAACACCACGACGGCCGCCACCGAGCCGTAGGTCGCGCCCAGGTGCGCGATCTGCTCCACATAGAAGGCGCTGGCCCAGGACATGAACATGCTGAGGATGGCGGCTGAGCCGCCGCCGATGATCGAGGCCGCCCAGGCCACGGGCTTGGACGACATGGCGAAGCGATAGATCAGGCTCATGGCCAGGGTGATGCCGAAGCTGGCCCAGGTCCATTCGCTGAACAGCCAGGGCACGCCGCGCAGGGGCGTCAGGTCAAAGGCCGCGGCGATGAAGCGCAGGTAGAGGAACACGCCAGACAGGAAGGCCAGCAGCACGATGGCCGCGATCAGCACCAGCAGGGCCATGATGTTGAAGCCCAGGAAGCCGCGAGGCGCGTCCTCGTCATGGATGAAGGACAGGCCGGCCAGCAGGGCCTTGAACCCGCGGTGCGAGGCGTAGCCGCCGATGATCAGGGCGATGCCCGATTGGGTGGAGATGGCGCGTAGGGGCGTATGGGCCAGCCGCGCCAGTTCCTCGGCGAACAGGCCGCGGGCGCCGGCGGGCATGAGGCGGGACATGACCTCGGCCTGGTGGGTCGCCGCGGCGGGATCGGCCACAAGGCTGTAGACCCCGACAATGATCGACAGGCCCGGGAACACCGCCAGCATGGCGAAGAACGAGACCCCGCCCACATAGAGCATGACATCCCTGCCCCAAAGGCGGGTCAGGGACTTGGCCAGGGTGGACGCCGTCAGCCGCAGCCAGTGCACGGGGTCCCAATTCACCGCGCGCAGGCGCTGCAAGCTCGTCCGAAGCGACATGCGCGGACCCTGGGCAAGCCGCGCGCCTATGGCAAGGGCCAGAATGATTACGGCGCGCCGCCGGGAGGGGCGGCGCGCCGTCGATGGGCGTGTCTTCCATCGGGGTCGGCCGCCACGTGAGGGACGGGAATGTGCGGCGACCAACCTGGGGACACCGTCGGCCTTTGCGCCTGAACCCAGGCTGAATGGGACTGTCTTGGAAGGTTCACGGGACTTGGCGGGACCAGCCGGTTTCAATACACCCGGCCCTGTGGCCGACTCCGGGGGGCGTCGGGAACAAACCGGGCGCGTTGACGCGCGCCGCAAGTCAGGGACCGATCCATGAAGCCAACCCTTCTCCTGTCCGTCAGCGCGGCGCTGCTGGTGGCTGCCTGCGGGCAATCCGGCGGCTCCAACTCCGCGCCCAAGTCCGCCAGTGGCCGCAGCGCCGTCTGGGCCGCGGGCTCTTCCACCGTCTTCCCGTTCGCCACCCGCGTGGCGGAAAACGTCGCCCGCACGACGGGCGGCCGGCCCGCCAAGGTCGAATCCCTGGGCACCGGCGGCGGCTTCAAGCTGTTCTGCGGCGGTACGGGCCAGGCCTATCCGGACATCGCCACGGCCTCGCGCGCCATCAAGAAGTCGGAGTTCGAGAAGTGCGCCGCCAACGGCGTCACCGAGATCGTCGAGGTCAAGATCGGCTTTGACGGTATCGTCGTGGCCAGCGCCAAGTCGGGTCCGAACTACGACCTAACCCAGGAGGCGCTTTATAAGGGTCTCGCCGCCGAGCTGCCGGACGGCGCTGGGTTCAAGGCCAATGCGAACAAGACCTGGAACCAGGTCGATCCGGCCCTGCCGAACGAGCCCATCCTGGTCTATGGCCCGCCGCCGACCTCCGGCACCCGCGACGCTTTCAGCGAGCTGGCCCTGGAAAAGGGCGCGGGCAAGCTGCTGGCCGCCCTGAAGGCCTCCGACGAGGACGGCTTCAAGTCCAAGAGCCACACCGTGCGCAGCGACGGCGCCTGGGTTGACGCCGGCGAGAACGACAACGCCATCGTCCAGACCCTGGAGAAGACCCCGCATTCGCTGGGCGTGTTCGGCTACTCGTTCCTCGAGAACAACATGGACAAGGTGAAGGGCGCCAAGGTTCACGGCGTCGCGCCCACCTTCGCCACCATCTCCAGCGGCGAATATCCCCTGTCCCGCTCGCTCTATATCTACGTGAAGAAGGCCAATATCGGCGTGACGCCGGGCCTGAAGGAATTCGTCCAGGCCTTCGTCTCCGACGCGGCGACCGGTAAGGGCGGCTACCTGCAGGAACGCGGCCTGATCCCCCTGCCCGCCGACGAGCATGAGGCTCAGAAGAAGGCGCTGGAAAGCCTGCCGGTGATCAGCGCGCCGAAGTCCTGATCACGGTTCAGGCCCAGATATGACGAAGGCCGCCCCGGAGCGATCCGGAGCGGCCTTTTTCATGGGCGCTAGATCCTAGGCGTTCAGGGCGCCGGCGGATTTCAGGGCGTCGATGGCGTACTTGCTGAAGCCCCAGTCGCTGAGCGCTTCCACGTCATGGGCGCCGATGGCCGGCGGCGGACCCTGGATCGCGCCGGGGGTTTCAGAGAAGCGCGGCGCGGGCGCCGGCTGAACCACACCGCCCAGTTCGACGAAGGTCTGGCGGGCGACGTTGTGCTTGTGCTTGGGCGCCTCATCCAGGTCGAGGACCGGGGCGAAACAGACGTCGGTGCCGTCCATGATCTCGCACCACTGGCTCTGGGTCTTGGTGGCGATCACCTCGGCCAGCTTGGCGCGCAGGTTGTCCCATTCACCGCGGTTCATCTGGGCCGCAAAGGCCGGGTCGGTGATCCCGGTCTTTTCCAGAAGCAGCGCGTAGAACTGGGGCTCGATGGAGCCGATGGAGATCCACTTGCCGTCGGCGCACTGGTAGGTGTCGTAGAAGTGCGCGCCGCCGTCGAGCAGGTTGGAGCGACGCTCCTCGGTCCAGCCGCCGCCGGCCTTGAAGCCGTAGAACATGGCCATCAGCGAGGCCGCGCCGTCGCTCATGGCGCAGTCGATGACCTGGCCCTTGCCGGTTTCGCGGGCCTGGATCACCCCGGCCAGGATGCCGAAGGCGAGATAGAGGGCGCCGCCGCCGAAGTCGCCGACCAGGTTCAGCGGCGGGACCGGCTTGTCCTTGGTGCCGATGGCGTGCAGGGCGCCGGTGATGGCGATGTAGTTCATGTCGTGGCCGGCGGCCTGGGCGTAGGGCCCGAACTGGCCCCAGCCGGTCATGCGGCCATAGACCAGCTTCGGATTGCGCTTCAGGGCGACGTCCGGGCCGAGGCCCAGGCGCTCCATCACGCCGGGGCGGAAGCCCTCGAACACCACGTCGGCGGTCTCGAACAGCTTCAGGCAGGTCTCGATGGAGGCCGGGTTCTTCAGGTCCAGGCCGATTGAGCGGCGGCCGCGCGAGGTGATGTCGGCCGGCGAGGCGCGGCCCTGGCCCTTGCGGTCGATGCGGACCACGTCCGCCCCGAGGTCGGACAGCAGCATGCCGCAGAAGGGCCCAGGCCCGATGCCGGCGAATTCCACGATCTTCAGGCCTGTCAGCGGTCCCTGGCGCATGTCTCTCTCCCTTGGGGTTTGGGCTGATCTAGCCCCGCTTCCGTCCGGTCAGCCAAGCCTCAGCCGCCACCGGGCAGCGACTGGCCGTCGTCGATGGTGAACAGCGAGCCGGAAATGGCCCGCGCGGCGGGACCGGCGAGCATCAGGAGCGGCGCGTCGAGGTCGGTGGCGTCCATCAGCCGCCGGCGCGGGAAACCCTTGACCTGCTTCTGCCCGCCCTCGGTCTTGAACCAGTCGGCGTTGATGTCGGTCTCGATATAGCCGGGGCAGATGGCGTTCACCGCGATGCCATAGCGCGACCATTCGCGCGCCAGGCTCTTGGTCAGCATGGCGGCGGCGGACTTCGAGGCGTTGTAGGCCGACAGGCCGGGCAGGACGGTGAAGCTGGCCACCGAGGCGATGTTGATGATCCGGGAGAGACCCGCGTCCGCGGTTCCGTTGGCGCGCATCATCCGGGCGGCGGCCTGGGCGGCGAAGAACACCCCGCGGACATTGACGTCGAAGGTGCGGTCCCAGTCCTCGATGCTGAGGTCCATGGCCAGGCCCTCGCCCCCGACGCCGGCGTTGTTGACCAGGATGGAGAGCGGGCCGAGCGCGGCTTCAATCTCGGCGAAGGCTGGGGCGATGGCGTGGGCGTCCGCGACATCCAGACGCAGGGCCATGGCCTGGCCGCCCTCAGCGGCGATCTCGCCAGCCAGGGCTTCGACCAACTCGATCCGCCGCGCGGTGACCGCCACCTTGGCTCCCGCACGGGCGAGGACACGGGCGAAGTGCGCGCCCAGGCCGCCCGAGGCGCCGGTCACGATGGCGGTCTGCCCGTCCAGAATGCGTTCCATGTCCAACTCCCGTAGCGGCCATCGTCAGCGCGCCCTCGCGCCAAGGCCCGGCACTGTATAATCTAGACCGGTTGCGATTCAGTCTGAGGTCGGGTCGCAGGGTCTAGTCGAGTCAGGGATTGCAGGGAATGGCCGTCGGCGTCCATGCGCGGGTGTTGATTGTTGCGCGTGACGACGCCCTGGCGGGTCCCCTCGCCGAGGGCCTGGATCGGCTCGGCTGGCGCACGGTCACGGCTCGCGGGCCCTATGCGGCCATTGCGGCCCTGGGCGATCTGGCGGTCGAGGCCGCCATTGTTGATCTGCGCAGCAGCGGCCAGGAAGCCCTGACCTTGGCGCGGCGTCTGCGGGCCGCCTGCGCGCCGCGGCGTTTGCCGGTGATCGCCATCGGCGATCCGGGTCCCGAACTGGACGCCTTCGGTTTCGACCTGACCCTGGCCCCACCGGTTCACCCGGCGCAACTGGTCCTGCGCCTGGAGACCCTGGTGCGGATGGCTGTCGCCGAGGAGGAGTTCGAGCTGCGGCTGGAGACCTTCGCCGAGCGCGGCCGTCGGCTGGAGATGCCGGAGCCGGATCCGACCCCGTTCCATATCCTGGCCATCGGCGAGCCCGCGCCGCAGTTCCTGGCTCTGTCCAACGCCCTGACCCGGTCGGGCGCAGAGGTGGTGGGCGCGTTCACCGCCTATACGGCTTTCGACTATCTGCACGAGCGGCCGTTCGACGCCGTGGTGCTGTGGGCCGGCGACAATTCCCAGGAAGCCCTGTCCATCGCCGCGGGGATGCGCCGTAACACCCGGCTCTATCACACGCCCGCCCTGCTCTACATGCGGCAGGAAAGCTATGTGACGATGTCGGAGGCCTATCATCGCGGCGTGTCCGACGTGGCCTCGCCCGAGACGCCCGAGGTCGAGACCGCCAAGCGGGTCATCGAGCTCGCCCGCAGCCATCGCCGCCAGACCGCCATCCGCCGCGCCCTGGAGCGCGCCCGCAGCTCCGGCCTGATGGATGCGGCGACCGGCCTCTTCACGCGCGACCTGTTCGCCGCCCATTTGGGCCGGCTCGCCCAGGCCTCGCGCAAGCGTAACCGGCCCCTTTCGGTCTGCGTCCTCAAGGTGGCGGAACGGCAGGAAGTGACCCTGGCCCGCCGTTCCGGCTGGCTCGACCGGGCGATCCCGCAGATCGGCTCCATGGTGAGCCGCCTGGTCAGGGTCGAGGACACCGCCGCCCGCCTGGGGCCGGAGGTGTTCGCCTTGGCCCTGCCTGCCACCCCCCAGGCCTCGGCCCGGGCGGCGGGGGAGCGGATCGCCGCTGTGATCGGCTGCACCGCCTTCGAGGCCGGAGACGGCAAGCCGCCCTTTGTGGTCGAGTTTGACATCGGCGTCGCCGAGGTCGGCAGCGTCGACGGGGTTGGCAAGGCGCTGGAACAGGCCGCCGCCCGGGCCCAGCAACAAGCGGTCTGACGCAGAATGCCCGAGACACAGCCCTCGGGCCCCCTGGCCGCCCTGCCCTACATCCTGCCTCTGGTGGTCCTGGCGATCATCATGCTGCGCGGAACCAAGCCGCGCACCCTGGTGGTTGAGCGGTTGTGGATTCAACCGCTGATGCTGATGGTGCTGGGCGGACTGGTTGTGTTCATCCAAGGCGCGCCGAGCCCGATGGGGATGGTGCTGTTGCCCCTGGCCCTGATCGCGGGCGCGGGTCTCGGCTGGTGGCGTGGTCGGCTGACCCGGCTGTCGGTGGATCCTGAGACCCATACCGTGACGTCCCAGGTCTCGCCTGTAGGCCTGGCCCTGCTAGGCGGCATCTTCCTGCTACGCTTCGGCCTGCGGGCCTATGCGATGAAGAACCCCGGCGCCCTGCACGCCTCCGTCGCTGACATCACAGACGCTATGCTGCTGATCGCCGTGGGCCTGGTCTGCGCCCAGCGGCTGGAGGTCTGGATCCGGGCCCGGGCGTTGATCGCGGAAGCCCGGGCCAAGTAACTCACCGGCTCTGTAGCCGCACACCGGGTGTCATCCCGCATGGAGTGGCGGAGCCACGGAAGTGCGGGACCCATAGACACCCATCTCTCCGGACAGCCCCGCGCGTCTGGATCCCGGACAAGCGCGGCGCGCTTTCCGGGATGACACCATAAGCGCCTATCGCGACTAGGCCGCCGCCAGCTTGGCCAGTTCGGTCAACACCTTCTCAGCCGCGTCGAGCCGCTGGACAGGTGTCTCCCATTCGCCCTTCACGACCACCTTGTTGTCCGGGCGGACCTTCCAGGCGACCTGGTTCTTGGCGACGAACTGAACGAGGCCGACGGGGTTCTTGAAGTCGTCGTTGCGGAAGGTGACCACGGCGCCCTTCGGCCCCACGTCGATCTTGGCGACGTTGGCTTCGCGGCACAGACCCTTGATGGCGACGACCTTGAGCAGCTGGCCGGCCTCGGGCGGCAGCGGCCCGAAGCGGTCGATCAGTTCGGCGGCGAGGGCTTCGCGCTCGCCCGACTGTTCGGCCTCGGACAGGCGGCGATAGAGGGCCAGGCGGACATTGAGATCCGGCACGTACTCTTCCGGGATCAGCACGGCCGCGCCGGTGTTGATCTGGGGCGACCAGCCGCGGTCCTCGACCAGGCCTTCCTTGCCAGCCAGGATCTTCAGCTCGGCGACCGCGTCCTCCAGCATCTGCTGATAGAGCTCGACCCCGATCTCGCGGATGTGGCCGGACTGTTCCTCGCCCAGCAGGTTGCCGCCGCCGCGTTGGTCCAGGTCGTGGCTGGCCAGCTGGAAGCCGGCGCCCAGGCTATCCAGGGACTGCAGCACCTTCAGGCGACGCTCGGCCGACAAGGTGATCTGCTTCTCGGCCGGGGTGGTCATGTAGGCGTAGGCGCGGGCCTTGGCCCGGCCGACCCGGCCGCGCAGCTGATAGAGCTGGGCCAGGCCGAACATGTCGGCCCGGTGGATGACCATGGTGTTGGCGGTGGGGATATCCAGGCCGCTCTCGACGATCGTGGTCGACAGGAGCACGTCGTACTGGCCGTCGTAGAAGGCGGTCATCACCTCCTCGAGCTGGGTCGGCGCCATCTGGCCGTGACCGACCACGAAGCGGACTTCCGGCACCTGTTCGCGCAGGAACCGCTCAAGCTCCGGCAGGTCGGAAATGCGCGGGGTGACGTAGTAGGCCTGGCCGCCACGATACTTCTCGCGCAGCAGGGCCTCGCGGATGACCACGGCGTCGAATGGGGTGATGTAGGTGCGCACCGCCAGGCGATCGACCGGCGGGGTGGCGATGATCGACATCTCGCGGATGCCGGACAGGGCCATCTGCAGGGTCCGCGGAATCGGCGTGGCGGTCAGGGTCAGCATGTGCACGTCGGCGCGAAGCTCCTTGAGCTTCTCCTTGTGCTTGACCCCGAAGTGCTGCTCCTCGTCGACGATGACCAGGCCGAGATTGTTGAACTCGACCTGCTTGCTCAACACCGCGTGGGTGCCGATCACCACCTCGATCTCGCCCTTCTTCAGGCCCTCGCGCGTCTCGGCGGCTTCCTTGGCGGGCACCATCCGGGACAGGCGACGCACCTTCACCGGCCAGCCCTGGAAGCGCTCGGAGAAGGTCTTGTAGTGCTGACGGGCGAGCAGGGTCGTGGGCGCGACCACGGCCACCTGCTGGCCGCTCATGGCCACGACGAAGGCGGCGCGCAGGGCGACCTCGGTCTTGCCGAAGCCCACGTCGCCGCAGATGAGGCGATCCATCGGCTTGCCGCCGGTGAGGTCCTCCAGGATCTCGTGGATGGCCGCCAGCTGGTCCTCGGTCTCCTCGTAGGGGAAGCGGGCGCAGAACTCGTCGAACACGCCATGCGGCGGATCCACCGGGTCCGTAGACTTGAGCTCCCGCTCCGCGGCGATGCGGATCAGGCCCATCGCCATTTCGCGCAGCCGTTCCTTGGCGCGGGCCTTGCGGGCCTGCCAGGCGGCGCCGCCGAGACGGTCGAGCTGGACCCCCTCGCCTTCGGCGCCATAGCGGGTCAGCAGGTCGATGTTCTCGACCGGCAGGTAGAGCTTGGCCTCGCCACCGTACTGCAGCTCCAGGCAGTCGTGGGGCGCGCCCTGAACCTCGAGAGTCTTCAGGCCCTCATACCGGCCGATGCCGTGGTCGATGTGGACCACCAGGTCGCCGGGCGTGAGCGACGAGGCCTCAGCCAGGAAGTTTGACGCGCGCCGACGGCGGCGCGGCCGGGCCAGGCGGTCGCCCAGGATGTCGGTTTCGGAGATGACGGCGAGCGTCTCGGTCTCGAAACCGGAGTCCAGCGGCAGCACCACCCGCTGGGGCTTTTTCGGATCAGCTGCCTTGGCGGCGTCCCAGTAGGGGGCGAAGGCGGCGTCCTTCAGGCCGTGGTCCGACAGCATCACGCCAAGGCGCTCGGACGAACCTTCGGACCAGGAGGCGAACAGCACGCGCTTGCCGCCGCTGATCAGACGGCGGGCGTGATCGGCGGTGGCCTCGAACAGGTTGACCGAGTCCTGCTGTCGCTCGGCGACGAAGGCGCGGCCCAGGCGGGCGCCCATGTCGATCACCGTGTCGCCCTCGGCCTCGTTGAAGGCGGAGAACCGGCGGGTCGGGCGTTCCGCCAGGCGGGCGCGCCATTCCTCGTCATCGAGATAGAGGCGGCTGGGCTCAAGCGGGTGATAGTGCACCTTGCGGTCGGCCTGGGCGCGGGCGTCGAAGGCGTCGGCGATCATCGCCATCCGCTCGTCGCGGGCCTCGGCGGCCAGGTGGTCGACCCCGATCAGGGCGTTGTCCGGCAGGTAGTCGAACAGGGTCGCCATGTCCGGATAGAACAGGGGCAGCCAGTGCTCCATGCCCGCGCGGCGGCCGCCTTCGCTGACGGTCTCGTAGAGCGGATCGCCGCCGGGGGCGCCGAAGGCCTCGACATAGCCGCGGCGGAAGCGGGCGATGGCGTCCTTGTCCAGCAGGGCCTCGCTCACCGGCAGCAGGGTGACGTCCTTGAGCTGCTTGGTGGAGCGCTGGGTCTCGGGATCGAAGGCGCGGATGGATTCCAGGGTGTCGCCGAACAGGTCCAGGCGGACGGGCTCGTCGGCGCTGGGCGGATAGACGTCGATCACGCCGCCGCGGATGGCGAATTCGCCCTTCTCCGAGACGGTGGAGGCGCGCTGGTAGCCGTTGACCGCGAAGTAGCGCTCCAGGTCGGCGATCTCGACCACATTGCCGACCCGGGCGGACCAGGTGGCGCCGGTCACGGACGCCTTGGGCGGCACGCGCTGGATCATGGCGGCGACGGAGGCCACCAGCAGAACGGGCTTCTTGGCGTCCAGGCCCTGGGCTAGGCGCGCCAGGGTGGTCATGCGCTGGGCGGCGACGCCCGGCGACGGGCCGGTGCGGTCATAGGGCAGGCAGTCCCAGGACGGGAACTGCAGGATATCCACCCCGCTGGCGAAGAATCGGAAGGCGTCGATGAAGGCCGACAGGCGCGAGCCGTCCCGGGCCACGAACACCGCCAGGCCGCCCCGGGCCTTGAGAATGTCGGCCATGACTAGGGCGTCGAAGCCCTCCGGCGCGCCGATCAGGTCGAGGCGGCCCGGGTCCTGGGCGATGCGGCGGGTCTCGGCCTGGGTGGGCGCCCGAAAGCCGTCAGCCGCCATGCGGCCCCCCGCGGGACTCGAAAGCATCAAAGCGGAACTGCTTGATCAGGCGCATCATTTCGCCGTCCACCTCAGGTGGCGTGGGCGTGCGCTCGACGATCCATTCGTAGAGGTCCTGGTCCGGGTGTTCCAGCAAGGCTTCGAGGCTGTCGAGCTGCTCGGCCGTGAAGGTCTCGGCATAACGATCCGCGAACGGACCGAGGATCAGGTCCGCCTCGCGAAAGCCGCGGTGCCAGGCGCGGTACTTCAACCGCTTCAGTCGGATGTCATCTTGGGTCATCGGAGAGGCGGGATATAGAGCGGCGCGCTCCCCGACGCCAGAGGATGAGAGACCGGGGCCTCAGTCGCCGCCGAACCAGGAGAAGGACAGGGTCTTGAACACCTGGGCGCCAAATCGGGCGCCGGTCATCAGCACCGGTTCATCCGAGCCGTTGGGCCCCTGGGCCTGATTGGCCTTCAGCTTGTCGAGGTTGAAGGTCCCGTCGATCTGGATGTCACCCAGGACGGGATCCACGCCGACGAACCGGAAGTCGCCGCCGCCGACCTTGTAGGCCCTGGCCAGGACGCGAATGGTGCGAGTGTAGTTGGGCTGGCCGAGCTCGGTCTCGCCCTGCTGGGAGCTCTCGTCGGCGAAGTCCAGCATGATCGGGCTGGAGGTGGCGGTGCGCTCCCCCGCCTCCCACTTCACGAAGTCTTCTTCGGGCAGGATCGAGAGGTTCTGCAGGGTGTAGGCGCCGATCTTCACCTCCTGGGTCGGCATGTAGTAGCCGAACAGGTCTTCGCCCTTCACGTGGGAGAAGCCGGACAGGACGGGCGGCGCTGCGGACTGGACCGGGGCCGCCGCCGGGGCGGGTGCGGGCGCGGCCGGAGCCTGGTCGGTCTTTTGCGGGCTGCAGGCGGCCAGCAGGGCCGCGAGGCCCGCCATGGTCGAGATGTTTCGCATGTCGCTCCCCCGGTTGCGGCGCGAACCCCATCATGGACGCGGGCCAAGGTCCAGCCAGATCGCTATGATGGCCCGATGCGGCCCGAGATTCTGTTCCCCCTTTATGCCCCGGTGAAGACGCTGAAAGGCGTCGGACCGCGCGTGGCGCCGCTGCTCGAAAAACTGGCCGGGCCGATCGTCCGCGACGTGCTGTTTCTGGCCCCGCATTCGGTTGTGCGCCGCCGGCCGGCGACGGTGGCCTCGGCGGTCGAGGGCGAGGTCCAGACCTTCCAGGTGGAGATCGACGAGCATCAGAAGCCGCGGGGCCCCCAGCAGCCCTGGAAGCTGCGCGCCTTCGACGGCACGGGGTTCCTGACCCTGGTGTTCTTCGGCGGCTTCGGCGGATCGGTGGCCGAGAAGAACCCGGTGGGCGCCAAGCGGCTGGTGTCGGGCAAGGTCGAGCGGTTCGGGGCCGAACTGCAGATGCCGCATCCTGACTACATCGTCGCGCCCGAGCGGGCGGCGGAGATCCCGGAGTTGGAGGCGGTCTATCCGGCGACAGCGGGGCTGCCGGCGCGCACGGTGCGGCGCTTCGCTCACGAAGCCCTGGATCGCGCCCCGGACCTGACCGAATGGCAGGACCCGGCCTGGCTGGAGCGCCAGGGCTGGCCGTCGTGGAAGGAGGCGCTGATCCGGCTGCACAGCCCGGCGACCGAGGCCGACCTGCAGCCCACCGCGCTGCATGTGCGTCGCCTGGCCTATGACGAACTGCTGGCCCACCAACTGGCCATGGCCCAGCGCAAGGCCGACCGCCGGCGCGAGCCTGCAGCGAAGATCGCGGCCGCGCCCCTGGCCGACGGGGTCGAGGCCGCCCTGCCCTTCAAGCTGACCAACGCCCAGCGCCGGGCGCTGTCGGAGATCCGTGGCGACCTGGCGAGCGGCGAGCGGATGAGCCGGCTGGTCCAGGGGGATGTGGGCTCCGGCAAGACCGTGGTGGCCATGCTGGCCATGGCCGATGTGGCGGCGGGCGGCGGCCAGAGCGCCCTGATGGCCCCGACGGAGATCCTGGCCCGCCAACACTTCGAGACCCTGAGCGGACCCCTGGCGGCCCAGGGGATCAAGGCGGTGCTGCTGACCGGCCGGGACAAGGGCGCCGGCCGGGCCGAGAAGCTGCGCGCCCTGGCCGGCGGCGAGGTCCAGGTCGCAGTCGGCACCCACGCCTTGTTCCAGGATGAGGTGGCGTTCCATCGGCTGCAGTTCGCGGTGATCGACGAGCAGCACCGGTTCGGCGTGGCCGAGCGTCAGCGGCTGCAGGCCAAGGGCGAGGCGACGCACCTGCTGGCCATGTCGGCGACGCCGATCCCGCGCACCCTGGAACTGACCCTCTATGGCGACCTGGACGTCAGCCGGATCGACGAGAAGCCGCCGGGGCGCACGCCGGTGGCCACCCGGGCCGTACCCATGGGCCGGGTCGAGGAGGTCGAGGCGCGCCTGCGCGCCGTCGTCGCCGAGGGGGCGCAGGCCTTCTGGATCTGCCCGCTGGTGTCGGAAAGCGAGCTCGTCGACCTGAAGGCGGCGGAGAAGCGGGCCGAGGAACTCCGCCACCGGATCGGGCCGACCGTGGGTCTGGTGCACGGCAAGATGACCGGGGCGGAGAAGGACGCGGTGATGGCCGACTTCGCCGACGGCAAGATCGGCGTGCTGGTGGCGACGACCGTGGTCGAGGTCGGGGTGAACGTCCCCAACGCCACCATCATGGTCATCGAGCAGGCGGAGCGCTTCGGCCTGGCGCAGCTGCACCAACTGCGGGGCCGCGTCGGCCGCGGGCGGCGGGAGAGTTCGTGCGTGCTGCTCTACGATCCGCCGCTGTCAGAGACCGCCCAGAAGCGGCTGGATATCCTGCGGCGCACTGATGACGGCTTCCAGATCGCCGAGACCGACCTGGAGCTGCGCGGCGGCGGCGACGCCTTGGGGCTGAAGCAGTCCGGCTTTCCGGCCTATGTGTTCGCCGATCCCTTCGCGCACCGGGACCTGATCGCGGTGGCCGGCGACGATGCGAGGCTGATCCTGGCGCGCGATCCGCAGCTCAAGAGCCCGCGCGGCCAGGCGGTGTCGGTCCTGCAGGAACTGTTCGACTGGCGGCCGGCCTCACCGCTCAAGGATGCGGGGTGACCTTGCTGGGCGCCGCCAGGAGCGCGGCGACCCGGGCCTTCGAATCTTCTTCAAGATCAGCGTAGAACAAATTGAATCCCGGCGCCTTTTGCCGGTCCATCCAATCGCCCTGTCGCTTCAGCATGCTGGCCTTGGGGCGGGAGATGCGCAGCACCCCGTCCTTGCACTGGGCCTGGACCTGACGGGTCAGGAAGGGCGGGCGTGCGCCCCACTCCAGCCCCGTGGCGTTGGCGGCCCCAAGGCCGAGCTTGGCCGGGGCCAGCGCCGTGGTCGTGCCGCCGATCAGCGGGTTGAAGCACAGGGGCAGGCGACCATGCAGGTTTTCCAACTGAGCGCCGTCGCCCCAGACCAGGGCCCGGTCCACCGCGTCCTTGGCGCGCTGGGGATCATCGCTATAGGCCGAGACCCAGGCCGCCAGGCAGCCAGCCTCCTGGCGACGCAGGCACGGGGTGATCGGCGGGGCGTCGGCCGGGGTGGCCGTCTCGATCAGGTAGGCGCCGGCCAGCCGAGCCTTGATCTCAGGCTTGGCGGCGATCTCCTCGGCCAGCAGGCGGGCGGCCAGGGTGCCCCCCTGCTCCACCCCGACGACGATGAAGGGGCGGCCGGAGTTGTAGGCGGCGATGTAGCGACGGAAGGCCTCGGCGACGTCGGCATAGGCGAAGCGGCGCGCCTCGCGCGCGTCCTCGCGCAGGGTCATCAGGGTGTAGAGGCTGGCCTGGCGATAGCGTGGGGCGAACAGCCGCCCGGTGCGCTGGAACGGCCCGGCGTAGTTGGGGGCGAAGACCTGGCGGAACTGGCGATCCACCTTGCGGTCATCGATGGGGGCGTTCCAGTGCGCCCCGCCGTTATAGGCCGTGGGGCCCAGGAAAAAGATGTCGGCCGGCGGATCGACGGCGGTCCCGGTCTCGGGATGAGGTGGCAGAAGCGCCCAGGCGTCTGGACGGCTGTAGTCCGGGGCGGCGGGCGGGCTGTAGATCTGGAACGGCTGCTTGGGGTCGAGCCCGGTGCGCAGGATGTCGATGCGCCAGACATAGGCCGAGAGCGCCAGCACGGCCGTCAGCACGGCCGCGAGCAAGAAGATCCACCGCTTCAAGGGACGATCCGCCATATCCCCTAGCTATAGGACCCTGGCCCGCACCGCCAGGGTTCGCCTAGCGATACGGGTCCGGCGATGAGAGATAGGTCTGGACGTAGTCGGTGATGCCATCTTCCAGCGAGGTCATCGGCTGATTGTAGCCGGCGGCGGCCAAGCGCTCCATTCGGGCCTCAGTGAAGTACTGGTACTTGTCGCGAATGGCGGGCGGCATGGGGATGTAGTCGATCTTGGCCGGCTTGCCCGCCGCGGCGAACACCGCCTTGGCCATGTCGGCGAAGGACCGGGCCTTGCCGGAGCCCAGGTTGTAGACCCCGCTCACGTCCGGCGAGTTGACCAGCCAGGCGACGATGTCGGCCACGTCGCGGACATAGACGAAGTCGCGCAGCTGGCCGCCGTCGGCGTAGTCCGGGCGGTGCGACTTGAAGAGCTGGATGTCCAGACCGTCGCGCACCTTGGGCCAGATCTGGGCGGCGACGGACTTCATGGAGTCCTTGTGCTCTTCGTTCGGCCCATAGACGTTGAAGAACTTCAGCCCCGTCCATTGCGGCGGCGCGTAGCCGCGGGCGGCCTGGCGGGCGGCGAAGACGTCGAACAGGGCCTTGGACCAGCCATAGGTGTTCAGGGGGCGCAGGGCCGATAGCGAGGCGAAGTCGTCCTTGTCCTCGAAGCCCAGGGCGCCGTCGCCATATGTGGCCGCCGAGGACGCGTAGATCAGCCGGCGCTGCCGGTCGGCGCACCAGCGGAACAGGTCGCGACTGAGGGTGAAGTTGGAGTGGATGATCTTGTCGGCGTCCGGCTCGGTCGTTGACGACACCGCGCCCATGTGGACGACGCATTCGATGTCGCGCCAGCGCTTCTCCAGCCACTCGAACATCGCCTCCGGCGCCACGAAGTCGCCGATGGGGTGCTTGGCGATGTTGCGCCACTTGCCGAGGTCGGCCTCGAACAGCCAGTCGCAGACCACCACGTCCAGGTCCTGGTCCTGCGCCAGCTTGGCGACAATGTTGGAGCCGATGAAGCCGGCGCCGCCGGTGACGAAGATGATCCGACGGGTCATTGGTCGTCCTTTGCCGTCATCCGCGCGATGGCCGCGGTCGTGGAATAGCCGTCGATGAGTTGGGCGAGCTTCACCTCCCCGCCCCAGCCGCGCACCTCGCGCGCACCGACGACCTCGTCCTCAGTGTAGTCCGCGCCCTTGATCAGTACGTCGGGCCGCGCGGCCTCGATCAGCTTCAGCGGGGTGTCCTCGTCGAAGGGCGCGACCAGGTCGACGCAGGCCAGGCCGGCCAGCACCAGGGCGCGGCTCTCCAGGTCGTTGACCGGTCGGCCCTCGCCCTTCAGCGCCTTGACCGAGCGGTCGGAGTTGAGCCCGACGATCAGACGGTCGCACCAGGTTCGGGCCTGGTTGAGATAGGCCACGTGCCCGCGGTGCAGGATGTCGAAGCAGCCATTGGTGAAGCCGACTCGCAGGCCCTTGGCCCGCCAGCGCGCGACCTCGTCGGCCAGCCGCTGGGGCGTGGCGATCTTGGCCTCGGCCGGGGCCAGGTGGGCGGTGATGGAGGCTTCGGTCAGCTCTTCCGGCGTCACGACGGCGGTGCCGGCCTTGGTCACCGCCACGCCCGAGGCCAGCATGGCGAAGCCGATGGCGTCCTCGATCCGCGCGCCCGAGGCGAGCGCCAGGCCCAGGGCGGCGATGGTGGTGTCGCCGGCGCCGGAGGCGTCGAACACCTCGCGCGGCACGCCGGGGAAATGCCGGACCGGTTCGCCGCGGACGCCGAGCGAGATGCCCTTGGCCGCGCGGGTGACCAGGATCGCCTTGGCCTCGCAGAGGGACAGGGCGTGTTCGAGGGCGATCTCGATCTCGGCGTTCGTGCTGGTCGGCAGGCCTGTAGCGTAGGCGAGCTCGGCGGCGTTCGGCTTGATCATGTCGACCGCGCCATAGCGCCGGAAGCTGCGGGCCTTGGAATCCACGATCACAGGGATGCCGGCCTCGCGGACCGCGGCGATCACGGCGTCGGTGACGACGCCCTTGCCGTAGTCGGACAACAGGATGACGCCGCACCCGGTCGCCACGTCACGGATGGTGCGGATCAGACGCTGCTCGACCTCGCCCTCGGCCGGGCGGCTCTCTTCGAGGTCGACGCGCAGCAGCTGCTGGCCGCCGGAGACGAAGCGGGTCTTGAGCGTTGTCGGCCGCGACGGGTCGGTGAGCAGGAAGCCTTCGACCCCGGTGTCGGCGCCCACCAGGCGCATGGCCTCGTGGCCCTCGGCGTCACCCCCGACCAGGCCGATCAGCGAGACCTCGCCCCCCAGGGCGGCGACATTGCGCGCCACATTGCCGGCCGCGCCCAGCATGACGATCTCACGCGAGCGGGCCAGCACCGGGATCGGCGCTTCGGGCGACACGCGGGTGACATCGCCATAGACGAAGCGGTCGACCATCACGTCGCCGACGCACAGCACGCGGGCGCCGCTCAGGCGGGCCAGCAGGGTCTGAAGGTTTGACAGGTCCATGATCAGCCTCTGGCGCTCGCAGACGTTCCGGTCAAGCCGCGGTCAGCGCACCGCCCGAATGGCCTTCAGGGTCTTCAGCAGGTCCGCCGCGCCGTCCAGCGGCAGGCAGCTCGGGCCGTCGCAGAGCGCCTTGTCCGGATCGGGGTGGAATTCCAGGAACACCCCGTCAGCGCCGGCGGCCACCGCGGCCTTCGCCAGGATCGGCACCCCGCTGCGCCGCCCGCCGGTGGAGGCGCCGTTGGACTTCGGATTGGCGCCCGGCAGCTGAACGGCGTGGGTGGCGTCGATGGTCACCGGCGCGCCCAGGTTCTGCATCTCCTCGATGCCCAGCATGTCGACCACCAGGTTGTTGTAGCCGAAGGAATTGCCCCGCTCGCACAGGATGGTCATGTCCTGGCCGACCGCTTCCTTGATCTTGTCGAGGATGTTGCGGCAGTCCCAGGGCGCCAGGAACTGGCCTTTCTTGACGTGCAGCAGGCCGCCGGCGGCCTGGGTGGCGCGGGCGGCTGCGATCACCAGGTCGGTCTGGCGGCACAGGAAGGCCGGGATCTGCACCAGGTCGGCGACGGCGGCGACCGGCTCGGCCTGGTCGATCTCGTGCAGGTCGGTGGCGATGGGCAGGTTGAACTCGGCCTTGATGGCCGCAAGCATCTCCAGGCCCTTCTCCAGGCCCGGCCCGCGATAGCTATGGATCGAGGAGCGGTTGGCCTTGTCGAAGCTGGCCTTGAACACATAGGGCAGGCCGAGCTCGGTCGTGACAGCCTTCAGATGCTCAGCGACGCGGCGGGCCAGGTCGAGGTCTTCCAGCACATTCAGGCCGGCGATGATGACGAGCGGATTGTCCTCGCCGAACGCGATGTTCCACTTGTCCAGCGTCAGCACGGCCATGGGCTTTTCCTCAAGGTGTTGGAAGGGGCCTAAGTGGCGCGCGCAGGCCCGCTCCACAAGTCTCAATTCCATTCCGCCGCATCCCGACGGCCGCCTCCGCCGTAACCCATGGGCGACCGCCAACCGAGTCGCCGCCTGAAGCGTTTGGGTGTAGGTTGTCCTAGTTATCGAGGGTTGTGGTCATGTCGCCACTCGAACGATCGTCTCTCGCTTTCGCCGCCCGTGACGCTCGCGGTTTTCGCAGCCTCCCGGAACTGGCCGACGCCCCCCTGCTATTCCGCACCGCCCTGCGGGCGATGGCCCGAAACTGGGAAGCCGGCCGGCTGACGTTCGTCACGCCGCGCGGCGCGCCCCTGCCGCTGCAAGGCGCCCTGCCCGGCCCCGACGCCATCGTGCAGATCAAGGACTATCGCTTCATCCGCCGCGCCCTGTTCGCCGGCGATATCGGGTTCGCCGAAGCCTATGTGGCGGGGGAATGGGATACGCCGGACCTGACGGCGGTCTTGTCGGCCTTTGCGCTGAATTTCGAACGCCTGAAGCTGGTGACCGAGGGCAATGCCCTGGCCGGCCTGGCCAACCGGGTCTTCCACGCCCTGAACGCCAACACGCGAGAAGGCTCGCGCAAGAACATCCACGCCCACTACGACCTGGGCAACGCCTTCTATTCCCGCTGGCTCGACCCCAGCATGACCTATTCCTCGGCCCGCTTCGCCTATCCGGGCCAGCCGCTGGTGGAGGCGCAGGCCAACAAGTACCGCAGCCTGGCTGAGGAGATGGGCCTGGCGGCTGACCACCATGTGCTGGAGATCGGCTGCGGCTGGGGCGGGTTCGCCGAGTTCGCGGCTAAGGAGGTCGGCGCGCGGGTGACCGGCGTCACCATCTCGCAGGAACAGTACGACTTTGCGGTGCGGCGAATGTTTGAGCAGGGCCTGAACGAGAAGGTCGAGATCCGGCTGGTCGACTATCGCGACATCGAGGGCCAGTTCGACCGTGTCGCCTCCATCGAGATGTTCGAGGCGGTGGGCGAGCGTTACTGGCCGACCTATTTCGACAAGATCCGCGACGTGCTGGCGCCGGGCGGGCGGGCGGGCCTGCAGATCATCACCATCCAGGACCGCATGTTCGAGGGCTATCGGCGGCGGGCGGACTTCATCCAGCGCTATATCTTCCCCGGCGGGATGCTGCCGTCGGAGGCCCGGTTGAAGGACGAGACCACGCGGGCCGGCTTGGCGTGGACCGGAATCGCCCGGTTCGGGCGCGACTACGCCGACACCCTGGCGGCCTGGCGCAGGGCCTTTGAAGGCGGCTGGGACGATATCCGCCGACTGGGTTTCGACGAGCGGTTCCGCAGGCTCTGGCAGTTCTACCTGGCCTATTGCGACGCCGGCTTCCGCACCGGGCGGACGGATGTGGTGCAACTGGGCCTCGCCAAAGCCTGAGCCCCCTCTGGTCCGGGCGCGTTGTCGGCCCTAAGTAGCGGGGATGACGATCGCACCCACCGTCCTCGACGCCATCGGCAATACGCCGCTCATCCGCCTGCGCCGCGCCAGCGAAGCCACGGGCTGTGAAATCCTCGGCAAGGCCGAGTTCATGAACCCGGGGGCCTCGGTCAAGGACCGGGCGGCCCTGTTCATCGTGCGTGACGCCGAGCAGCGGGGGTTGCTGAAGCCCGGCGGCCGTATCGTCGAGGGCACCGCCGGCAACACCGGCATCGGGCTGGCCATGGTCGGCGGAGCGCTGGGCTACCGCACCACCATCGTGATCCCTCGGACCCAGAGCCAGGAGAAGAAGGACGCAATCCGCCTGCTGGGCGCGGAACTGGTGGAGGTGGACGCGGTCCCCTACTCCAACCCCGACAACTATGTCCGCTATTCCGGCCGACTGGCCGAAGAGCTGGCCGCCAAGGAGCCGAACGGGGCGATCTGGGCCAACCAGTTCGACAATGTCGCCAACCGCCAGGCCCATGTAGAGACCACAGGGCCGGAGATCTGGGACCAGACCGGCGGCAAGATCGATGGCTTCATCTGCGCCGTGGGCTCCGGCGGCACCCTGGCCGGCGTGGCCGAGGCGTTGCGGGCCCGGAACCCTGACATCAAGATCGGTCTCGCCGACCCGCATGGCGCCTCGCTGTTCTCCTACTACACCGAGGGTGAGCTGAAGGCCGAGGGGACCTCGATCAGCGAAGGCATCGGCCAGGGGCGGATCACCGCCAACCTCGAGGGTTTGCGTGTCGACCATCCCTATCGGATCAGCGATGAAGAGATGCTGCTGGCCATCTATGACCTGGTCGAACACGAGGGCCTGGTCATGGGCGGCTCGACCGGGGTGAATGTCGCAGGGGCCATCCGCATGGCCAAGGATCTCGGGCCCGGCCACACCATCGTGACCATCCTGTGCGACCAGGGTTCGCGGTATCAGAGCAAGATCTTCAATCCCGCCTTCCTGGCCGAACGCGGCCTGCCCACCCCGCCCTGGCTGAGCTGATGACCGATCCCCTCGTCTCCACCACCTGGCTGGCCGACCACCTCGGTGACGCCGACCTGCGCATCCTCGACGCCAGCTGGTTCCTGCCGGCCGAGGGGCGCAATGGGCATGCGGAGTATCTGGACCGGCACATTCCCGGCGCGGCGTTCTTCGACATCGACGCCATCGCCGACCATTCCACCGACCTGCCGCACATGCTGCCGACGCCGGAGGCCTTCGCAGAGGCGGCGGGCAAACTCGGCCTGTCGCGCCAGGGCGTCATTGTCGCCTATGACAGCTGGGGCGTCCGCGCAGCGGCTCGCGTCTGGTGGACCCTGCGAGTCATGGGCTTCGACAATGTCCGGGTGCTGGACGGCGGACTGAAGGCCTGGCTGGCCGAGGGGCGTGCGACCGAGGCGGGCTCGGTTCCGCCGGCCCCCACCGTTGTCGACCCCGCCTTCCGGCCGGAACTGGTGCGTGATGTGGCGGCGGTGAAGCAGCTGTTGGCCACGGGCGCCGCCCAACTGCTCGACGCCCGTGGCGCGGCGCGCTTCCGGGGCGAGGCGCCCGAGCCCCGCGCAGGCCTTCGCGGCGGCCACATGCCGGGCGCCCTGAACACGCCGTTCGACAGCTTGATCGGTCCTGATGGGTGCATGAAGTCTGCGGCGGAAGTGCGTGATATTTTCGTGGCTTCTGGCCTTAACCTCGAGAATTCTGTCGTCACCACCTGCGGTTCCGGGGTCACGGCCTCGGTGCTGGCCCTGGGCCTCGCGCGCCTCGGCCGCTGGGACGTGCCGGTCTATGATGGCTCCTGGAGCGAGTGGGGCGGGCGGGACGATACCGAGGTCGTGGCAGGCCCTTGATCCTGCGTCCGGCCCGAGAGGAAGACATTCCGCACCTGCCGGCGATCGAGCGATCCGCCGGCCAGGCCTTCCGGGGGACGCCCCAGGCCAGGATCGCGGACGACGGCGTAACTGAGGCTGACGCCTATCCGTCGCTGATCGAGGCGGGTCTCGTCTGGGTCGCTGAGCTCGAAGGCGCACCCCGGGGATTCATTCAGGCCGGGCCGGCCGTGGATGACCTGCATGTCTGGGAGCTGTCCGTTCACGCCGACTGGCAGAAGCGGGGCCTGGGGGCGGCCCTGGTCCTCGACGCCGTGGCCCGTGGCCGGTCTGCCGGGCTATCCGGGTCCACCCTGACCACCTTTCGCAGCATTCCCTGGAACGCGCCATTCTATGCGCGGCTGGGGTATCGAATTCTGGAGGCGCCAGACAACCGGCTGTCCTCCATCCTCGCCGGGGAAGCTGCGCGCGGCCTCAGCGACAGGTGCGCAATGCGGCTGGACTTCCGCGACACGGCTTGATGCGCGCCCCCGGCCGCTCCTAAGTGGTCGCCCCGCATCGAGATCTCGTGAGCCATGGCCGAAGACACCCGCCTGATCCACACCGGCGAGACCGGCAAGCCCCTGGTCAAGACCGTGGCCCCGCCGATCCAGAAGGGCTCGACCGTGCTGCTGCCCAATGCGGCGGCGCTCTATGACGACGACCACTTCCAGACCTACGGGCGCCAGGGCCTGGCCGCGCACGACGCCCTGAAGGCGGGCCTCTGCGAGCTGGAAGGCGCCGTCGGCGTAGCCCTCTATCCTTCAGGCGTCTCCGCCCTATCAGGGGCCATGCTGGCGGTGCTGAAAGCTGGGGACGAGGTGCTGGTGGTGGACACCATCTACAAGCCCACCCGGCGGTTCTGCGACCAGGTGCTGAAGCGCTTCGGCGTCTCCACGCGCTATTATGACCCCTCCCAGTCACCGCAGGACCTGGTGGCCAGCGCCGGCCCGGCCACCCGGCTGATTGTGATGGAGAGCCCGGGCTCGCTGAGCTTCGAGATGCAGGACATGGCGGCCATCGCCCGCCTGGCCAAGGCGCGGGGCATACTGACCCTGGCCGACAACACCTGGGGCGCGGGCCTGATCTACAAGCCCCTGGCTCACGGGATCGACATCAGCGTCCAGGCCCTGACCAAGTATGTGGGCGGTCATTCGGATGTGTTCATGGGCTCGGCGGCGGCGTCCGACCCGGCCATCGCCAAAGCCCTCGATGACGGCGTGCTGCATCTGGGCTGGGCCGTGGCGCCCGAGGACGCCTACCAGATGCTCCGGGGGCTGCGGACCCTGTCGGTCCGCATGGCCCGCCACGGCGAGAACGGCCTGAAGATCGCCCGGTGGCTGCGCACGCGCCCCGAGGTCGTCGAGGTCCTGCACCCCGCCCTGCCCGGCGCCTCCGGCCATGACCTGTGGGCGCGGGATTATACCGGGACCTGCGGCCTTTTCGGCTTCGTGCTCCAGCCGACCCCGCCTGAGAAGGTCGAGGCCTTCCTGGACGCCCTGGAGATCTTCGGTCTCGGCTTCTCCTGGGGCGGCTTTGAGAGCTTGGCCATCTCCTGCGACGACCAGCTGCGCAGCCGCAGTCACCGCCGCACCTATGCCGGCCCGCTCATGCGCCTGCATATCGGCCTGGAAGACCCCGCCGATCTGATCGCCGATCTCGAGCGGGGCTTCGCCGCCCTTTAGGGGCGGGACAGCCGGGTCATCAGCAGGGCGGCTCGCTTGGTCTGGCGGTCCAGGCTGGCGACTTCCATGGTCTCGCCGGGGGCGTGCGAACCCTCGCCTGCCGCGCCCAGGCCGATCAGGCCGTCGACCTTGTCCGCGACAAAGGAGATGTCGCCGGCGCCGCGCTTCAGCGGGTCGAGCTCGGGCATGACGGCGAGGCCCAGATCCTTGTTCACCTCGTTCAGCTTGCCGAGCAGCTTGCGGGAGCCCTCGGTGGGGGCCATGGCCGGATAGCCTTCCGAAAACTCCAGCTCCGCCTTGGCGCCGTTCAGGTTCTGGCCGACGATCTCGCGCATCTTCTTGGCCATGCGCTCGGTCTGGTCGTTGGACAGGGTGCGCAGGTCGCCCCGCGCGAGCGCAGTGGCGGCGATGATGTTGGACTTGCCGGTGGCCGTCCCGCCGGTCTCGTCGGCGTTGAGGTCGGCCGACGCGCCGCCCAGGATCAGGCCCACATTGTAGGTCGCATTGGGCTCGCGCAGGTCGCGGCGGAAGGCGTCTAGGATGCGGGCCAGGTCGTAGATCGCGCCGAAGCCGGCCCGTTCGCTGAACACGCCCGAGGAGTGGCCAGGCTTGGCCATGACCTTGACCGTCCAGGTGTTGGAGGAGCGACGGGCGATGGAGCCCATGTCCTTGCCGTCTTCCTGGGCGAGGCCCTCGAACTCCAGAGCCAGGTCGCTGCGGGTGGCGGCGGCGATCAGGTCCCGACGCGAGATGGTGACGGGATCGCCGGAGCGTTCCTCGTCGCCGGTCAGCACGATGTTGATGTCGGCGTCCTTCAGCGTGCCGGCCGCCTTCATGGCCCGCAGGGCGGCGACCATGATGACCAGGCCGCCCTTCATATCGTTGACTCCCGGACCTTCGACGATATCGCCCTTGCGCACGAAGGTCTGGAACGGGCTGTCCTTCTCGAACACCGTATCCATGTGGCCGATGAGCAGCATGCGCTTGCCCTTGCCCGAGCCCTTGTGGGTGGCGACGATGTGGCCGGCGCGGCCAACCTCCTTCATCGGGATCCACTCGACCTTGAAGCCCAGGGGCTCCAGCTCGGCGCGCATCATCTTGCCGACCTCGGTGACGCCCTCGAGGTTCATGGTGCCGCTGTTCACATTGACCAGCTTTTCCAGCAGGGCCAGCGAGCGGGCGTTCTCGGCCGCAGCGGCGGCGACCAGCTTCTGTTCCTGAGCGTTCAGCCCCGCGGCGGCGGCCGGCGCGGCCAGGGCGAGGACAGAGGTGGCGGCGAGCGCGGCGGCGAAGGGGCGAAGCATGGGGAACCTGGACTGCAAGCTTGAACGGCTGGGGACTTTCCCCGGCGTCGGCGGTGAATTCAAGCGCCTGTCCACAAGCTTGAGTGGCGAAGCCTGATCTCGATCAAGGCATGGGCGGATCCGGTGGGCGAAGTCAGGGGCGATAGGAGGAATCCATGGACACCCAAGACCACACCTGGATCGTCGTCGCTGATGGGGGCAAGGCCCGCGTGTTCGAAGAGCGCGAGCGTCACGGGGACCTGAAGGAGCTGCCCGCCTGGCGCGAGGCCCATGGCGGCGAGGACCTCTCCCACGCCCACCGTCACGCCGCTCACAGCGGCGCGGGTACGCCCAAGCAGGCGGCCGAGGCGGAGTTCCTGCAGGACCTGGCCAAGGCCATCGACGCGGCCGCCCGCAAGAAGGCCTTCGACAAGCTGGTGCTGATGGCCCCGCCGAAGGCCATGGGCGTGCTGCGCGACGCGCTCAAGACCGAGGCCGCGACCAAGCTTGAGCTCACCGATCCGCACGACCGGACCCACGAAGACGCCCGCACCCTGAAGGAGCATCTGCACAAGCTGCGCATGCCGGCCTAGGCGCGACGACCCTGCTGGAGAGCCCGGCCGCATCTCCCTTGATTCGCCCTACGTCAGCGTGAGCAGATGGGGCCACAATTAGGGAGATGCGGCATGGGTCCGTTCAAGCTGCTGATCGACGGCAAACTCGTCGACGGCGATTCCACGATGTCGGTGATCAATCCGGCCAATGAAGAGGTGCTCTCCGAGTGCCCACGCGCCTCCAAGGCGCAACTCGACCAAGCCGTCGCCGCCGCCAAGGCCGCCTTCCCCGCCTGGTCCGCCAAGCCCATCGACGAGCGCCGGGCCGCCCTGCTGGCCATGGCCGATGCGATCCAGAACGACCTGCAGAACCTGGCCCGCATCCTAACCCAGGAACAGGGTAAGCCGATCGGCGACGCCATGGGCGAAGTCTTCGGCTGCGCCGCCTTCTTCCGCTATTTCGCCAGCCTCGATCTGCCGACCAAGGTCATCGAGGACTCCGCCGACAAGAAGGTGGTGGCCAGCCGCCGTCCGCTGGGCGTGGTCGGCGCCATCGTGCCGTGGAACTTCCCGCTGATCCTAATGGCCTTCAAGGTCCCGGCGGCCCTTCTGGCCGGCAACACCGTGATCCTGAAGCCGGCGGCCACCACGCCGCTCGCCACCCTGCGCATCGCCGAGCTGGTCAAGGACCTGGCGCCGGCCGGCGTGCTGAACGTCATCGCCGACGCCAATGACTTGGGTGGCGCGATCACCGCCCACCCGGACATCCGCAAGGTCTCCTTCACCGGCTCCACCGAGACCGGCAAGAAGGTCATGGCCGGCGCCGCCGACGCCCTGAAGCGCGTCACCCTGGAGCTGGGCGGCAACGACGCCGCCATCGTCCTGGCGGACAATGATCCCAAGGAAGCCGCCCCGAAGATCTTCCAGGGCGCGTTCCAGAACTCGGGCCAGGTCTGCATCGCCATCAAGCGCGCCTATGTCCACGAGAGCATCTATGACGAGATGTGCGACGAGCTGGCCAAGCTGGCCAAGGCGGCTGTGGTCGGCGACGGCCTGCAACAGGGCGTGAACCTCGGCCCGCTCCAGAACAAGACCCAGTTCGAGAAGGTGCTGGGCTACATCGAAAGCGCCAAGGCCGACGGCAAGATCATCGCCGGCGGCGCCCGCGCCACCGAGAAGGGCTACTTCATCCAGCCGACCATCGTCCGGGACATCACCGACGGCGCCAAGCTGGTGGACGAGGAGCAGTTCGGCCCAGTCCTGCCGGTCATCAAGATCAAGGACGGGATGGACGCCGTCGCGCGCGCCAACAATTCCGAATACGGCCTGGGTGGCTCGGTCTGGTCCAAGGACCTGGACAAGGCCTGGGAACTGGCCAGCCAGATGAACACCGGCACGGTGTGGATCAACAAGCACGCCGACCTGGCCCCCAACATCCCGTTCGGCGGCGCCAAGCTGTCGGGCGTGGGCACGGAGCTGGGCGAGGAAGGCCTGTCCGAGTTCACCCAGATGCACGTCATCAACATGGCCAAGGCCTGATGCGGGTTTGGGCGGTCGGCTTCGCGCCGGCCGCCCGACTTGCCTCAACCGGCCAATTCGGCCAAAACGACGCCCAAGGTCGGCAGTTCACCTAGGCGTCGCTGCCCCGTGAGGGGAGCTAAACCTGCCAAGTCTTGTTCCCGGCCCGCACTTGTCCCGCGCCGCGTCGTAAGCCAGCGACCCTCGACATTTTCCCAGGCGCGCTCAGAGGATGAGTGATGTCCAAGACCCTGTTGCCCTTCGCCGTGAACGATGTCTCCGCCTTGGCCCGCGCCTTGGGGCGTGAGCTCGGGGAAACTGAGCGAAAGCTCGGACACGTCCAGCTGCTCAACATCCTGGCCCGCGCGGCCGGCTATCGGAACTTCCAGCACTTCCGCGCCCAGGTCGCGGCCGGCGAGCGGCTGGAGACGCCCCTGCCCGCGTCCGAGCCGGCGGATCACGTGCTGGTGGAGCGCATGGCCCGCCACTTCGACGCCGAGGGCCGGTGGGTCCGCTGGCCGGCCAAGACCTCGCATCAACAGCTGTGTCTGTGGGTGTTGTGGGCGCGCCTGCCGACCGACGTGGCGCTGAGCGAGCCGGAGATCAACCGCCTGATCCAGACCGCCCACCTGTTCGGGGACCACGCGATCCTGCGCCGCGAGCTGGTCAACACCGGACTCGTCGAGCGCACCCCAGACTGCAAGGTCTATCGCCGGGTAGAGCGCCGGCCGCCGCCGGAGGCGCTTGCCCTGATCCGTCGGCTGGACCTGAAGGGCCGGGCCTGAACCCTGGCGCGCCCTGCAGGATTCGAACCTGCGACCGTCCGCTTAGAAGGCGGATGCTCTATCCATCTGAGCTAAGGGCGCCCAAGGGGTCTCTTGCGGGACCTCAGTGGGTCCAGGGCTGCTTGCGGCCGAAGGCGAAGTTGTCGGCGTAGGCCTTGATGATGCGCTTCTGGTCCTTCGGCTGGGTCAGCTGGAAGGCGATGCCATGCTTCTGGGCGTAGGCGACGGCCTCGTCGCTGGTGTCGAAGGACAGGCGGACCTGACCGTCAGTGTCCGTCGTCTGGGTCCAGCCCATCAGGGCGTCCGGGCGGCGGGCCGAGGCCGGGGCGAACTCCAGCACCCAGTCCTTCATCTTGGCTCTGCCCGACTGCATGGCGTTCTTGGCCGGACGATAGATGCGCGCGAGCATGGTCTTCCTCTTGGTCCCGTTTCGGCGTGGTCGGGGCGGCGTGATTCGAACACGCGACCCTCTGCTCCCAAAGCAGATGCGCTACCAGGCTGCGCTACGCCCCGACAGAGCGCCGATCGCGCCTGCGATATAAGGCTTTGGCCGTTCCCGCAATGACCGCTACGCCGCAGAGGCGAGGCCCCTCGACGATGGTGAGTCTTCCGGGGCATTGTTCCGCCCCTGGAGAAGCGTTGATGAAGTCACCATTCAAAGCCAAGTCGTCGCGCCGGCGGCGCATGGAGGCGCGTCGACGTGCGGAATTGCTCGACCGTTATGGCGAGCAGATCCGGCTGGTGGCGATCGGTGGCGGGATCGTGCTGGTCGCCGTCATGGTGATCAAGCTGGTGATCCGCTGAGCCTGCGGGCTCAGGTCTTCTTGTGCATCAGCTTGAAGACGCCAGTGGCGCGAACGACGTCGTGGCCGCCGACATAGGCGCGGCCTTCAACGAAGGCGATGTCCTTGGTGGCGCGGGTGCAGCGCGCCTCGCCCATCACCCACTCCCCCACCCGCGCCATGTGCAGGAAGTCCACCGACAGGTGGATGGTCACGCCGGTCTTGCGAGTCTCGCGGTACTGGGCGTTGGCCAACAGACCGTCCATGAAGGCGGTCAGCATGCCGCCATGCACCAGTCCGATGCCGTTGGCGTGGCGCGGCAGGGCGAAGAAGGCCTGCTCGGTGAATTCGCCCGGATGCTCGCGGTGAAAATAAGGACCGTTGTGCGTGGAAAACGCGCCGCGGCCGCTGGAGCGGATGAAGCCCTCGGGCGGGGTGGGAATCTGGTCGTCCTGGGCCGTCACGGGGCCTCCTTGGGGCCGGTCAGGCCGATTTCATACAGGTGGGGCCAGTTCTTGCCGGTCACGAACAGGCGGTCCTTGGCGGCGTCATAGGCGATGCCGTTGGCCACCGCATCCGGCCCCAGGCCCATGCGGACCTCCGGCAGGCTGGAAAGATCGATCCAGCCCTTCACCCGACCCGTGGCCGGGTCGATGCGGGCGATGCGGTGGGTCAGCCAGATATTGGCCAGGACCTCGTCCTTCACCCACTCCAGCTCGTTGAGATTGCGCACCGGCTGGCCGTCGGCGGTGACCTTCACCCGGCCAGTCTCCTTCAGGGTGCGGGGATCCAGGAACCTGAGCCAAGGCGTGCCGTCGCTCATGATCAGACGTTTGCCGTCCTGGGTCAGGGACCAGCCCTCGCCCAGATAGCGGAAGCTGCCCTTGCGGGTCAGGGTCTTGCGGTCCCAGCGGAAGCCGACGCCATCGCGCCAGGTCAGGCTGATCAGGTCATCGCCCCAGTTGACGATCCCCTCCCCGAACAGGTCCGGGTCGATGGCCTGGGACTGCAGCACCACGCCATCGGCCAGGCGAATCCGGCGGATATCGGAGCGGCCCTCAAGGCCGGTGCTCTCGTAGATGTCGCCGTCGAGATAGAGAAGGCCCTCGGTGAAGGCGCCGACATCATGGGGATAGGCCGCGCGCACCTGCACCCCCTGGACGGGGATCGCGCCCGCCGGCGGATCGGCCGAGGCCGGCGCGCCACAGGCGGCCAGCCCCAAAGCCAGGAGCGAGGCGAGACAGAAGCGGATCAGCGGGGCGCGCAAGCCAGTCTCCGGAGCAAGCAGGCTCCTGGTTTGGGCAAGCTTTGCGGCCTAGGCAAGGCCCGACAGAGGCTCAGGCGTAGCCGGAGGACTCGATCTCAGCCACCACCAGGCCCTTGGGACCCTCGGCGAACCGCACCATGACGTCATCGCCCGGTTGGAGATCCTCCAGGCCCGAGCGGCGCAGGGTCTCGATGTGGACGAAGATGTCGCCAGGTTCGCCGTCGCGGACCACGAAGCCATAGCCCTTGGCGCGGTTGAACCACTTGACCTTGGCGCGTTCGAGGGGACCGCGGGGCGCCGGCGGACGGCGCGGGCCACGGGCCTGAAATCCGCCGCCCTGGCGATCAAAGTGTCCCCCGCCGCCGTGGCGGTCGAAGCTGTCGCGATCCCGGCGGAAATGGCCCTCGTCCTGACGTCGACGGTCGCTGGGCGGAGAGGCGGAACTTTCATCGAGGTTGACCACCTCGGAGACCTGCCAGCCCTTCGGCCGACGCACGACATCACAAACGATCACGGCCCCCTCGAGCGCGCTCTCGCGCCCGGCGTTCCGCAGTGAAGTCACATGCAACAGAACGTCTTTCAGATCCGTCTGGCCCGGATCGTCCGGAACAATGAATCCATAGCCCTTACCGGCGTCGAACCACTTAATTCGACCACTGATCCGCACCGCGCTCCCGTGCGAATCGACTCCCTCGTATTCGTAACCAGACATTTGCCCCTCTGGCCCGGTCTCCCCCGATCCTTTCGGATATTGGCCAACTATAACACTGTTCTCGTATCAGGAGAGCCGTCAATGGGGGATTTTAACCATCCGCACGCCAGGCGTGTGGTTCTCTAGCCATGCGAGCGCTGCAGCGCTCAGATCGGGCCAAAGACAATCAAGGTGCGTGGAGCGTCTTCACCTGGGAAGGGAAGTCTTCGCGAGCATGACGCCAAGATGGGGGAGGTCTTGAGCGCCACGCCTGGCAGTCCCTAGGGGAGTCGAACCCCTCTCTCCAGGTTGAAAACCTGGCGTCCTAACCGATAGACGAAGGGACCGCGTCGGCGAAGGAGGCGCTGTATATCCGCCTCCTTCGGGGTGTGCAAGCGCCGATCAGGAGATTTGTCGACGAAGATCGGCGACGTCCTCGATCTCCAGTTCCACGGCCCGGCGGCCCTGCCAATCGTCGGGCTTCAGCCGCCCGGCCACATGCAGTCCGCCGCCCTCGGCGAGCAGCCGACGGCCGATCTCGGTGTCCTCCGCGCGCCAGGCGACGGCCTTGAGTTTGCCGCCGGAACGATCGGTCAGGGTCACCCGGACATGGCCCCCGCGCAGCGCCATGGCGCGCTCGACCCGCACGTCCGCCAGGGCGAACAGCGGCTCGACATTGCCGGGACCAAAGGGGGCCAGCCGCTGGAAATCTTCATACAGCGCCCGGTCGGCGCCGGCGGTCGTCACCAGGGCGTCGATGTCCAGGGCGTCGGCCTCGGCCGCCTCCCGCGCCTCCTCCGCCATCTGGGCGCAGAGGAAGTCGCGAAGCTCGGGGATGGTGTCGGGCCGGACCGACAGGCCCGCGGCCATGGCGTGTCCGCCCCCGGCCAGCAGCAGGCCCGCCTCATAGGCCGCCTGGACCGCCCGGCCCAGGTTGACGCCCGGCTGGGAGCGGCCCGAGCCCTTGCCGATATTGCCCGGCCGGTCGACGCCCACCACGATCACCGGCTTGCGGTAGCGCTCGCGCAGCCGCCCGGCGACGATACCGATGACGCCGGGGTGCCAGTCATCGGCCGCCACGAGGAGCATGGGCGCGTCGGCCTGGTTGCTCTGGTGCTCGATCAGGCGGATCGCCGCCTCCATCACTTCGCGCTCCACCTCCTTGCGTGAGGCGTTGAGGCCGTCGAGCTCGGCCGCCAGGGCCTCGGCCTCCAGCGGATCGTCGGTGGACAGCAGGCGGGCGCCGAGGTCGGCGCGACCGATCCGGCCGCCGGCGTTGATTCGAGGCCCGAGGATGAAGCCGGCGTGGAACACCGTCGCCGGCCCCTGCCCCTTGGCCACGTCCAGCAGCGCCTTCAGCCCCGGGTTGCGCCAGGCCGACATGGTCCTGAGGCCCAGGGTGGCCAGGGCCCGGTTGAAACCGCAGAGCTCGGTGACGTCACAGATCGCACCCATGGCGGCCAGGTCGAGCCACTGCTTCAGGTCGGGCTCCGGACGGTCCTGAAACATCCCCCGGCGGCGCGCCTCGCGATTGAGGGCGGCGAGCAGGACGAAGGTGACGCCCGCGGCGGCCAGCCGACCCTGACCGGACGTGTCATCCGGGCGATTGGGGTTCACCAGGGCCGAGGCGGCCGGCATCTCCCCGTCGCGCATCAGGTGGTGGTCAATCACCACGACCTCCAGGCCGATCTCCGCGGCGGTGGCGATCGCGTCATAGGCGGCCGCGCCGCAGTCGACGGTGACCACCAGCTCGGCCCCCTCCTCCCGCAGTCGGCGGAATGCGGCGGGCGACGGGCCATAGCCCTCGGTGATGCGGTCGGGGACGTAGATGGGCAGGTCCTTGCCCATGGCGCGCATCCAGCGCACCAACTGGGCGGCGCTGGAGGCGCCATCCACGTCATAGTCGGCGAACACCACCATCGGCCGGTCGCGCTCGACGGCGTCGATCAGGATCGAGGCCGCGCGGTCCATGTCCTGGAAGCTCGAAGGGTTCGGAAACAGGGCCTTCAGGGTCGGGTTGAGGAAGGTCTCCCCGGCCTCGGCGTCCACGCCACGGGAGGCCAGGGCGCGGGCCAGCGGCTCCGACAGGCCGAGGCTCATCTGGTGGCGGCGGACCAGGTCGGGCTCGGCCGGACGCGCCCGCCAGGGCCGTCCCGTCAGGGAACGGGAGACGCCGAGATAGCCCGCTTGTGTCGAGCCATCCGCCATGGGGTCAGACCGGACGCTTCATCCGGACTTCGCGCACCTCGCGGGTGGACGAATTCATCACCAGGGTGTGGGTGTGGACGAAGCCGTCCTTGAACGACACGCCGTCCAGCAGGGCGCCGTTGGTGACGCCGGTGGCCGCGAAGATGGCGTCGGCGCGGACCATCTCGTGCAGGTCGTACTTCTTGTCGAAGTCGGTGATCCCGACCCTGGCCGCGCGGGCGCGCTCGTCGGCGTTGCGGAACACCAGGCGGCCCTGGAACTGGCCGCCGACGCACTTCAGCGCCGCGCAGGCCAGCACGCCCTCAGGCGCGCCGCCCTGGCCGATATAGAGGTCAATGCCGGTGGCCGGGTCGGCGGTGTTCATCACCCCAGCCACGTCGCCGTCGGTGATCAGCTGCACCCGGGCGCCGACCGAGCGGACCGAGGCGATGATGTCGGCATGGCGCGGCCGGTCGAGGATGCAGACGGTGATGGTCTCCGGCGAGACGCCCTTGGACTCGGCCAGAGCCTTGACGTTGTCGGCGGGCGACTTGTCGAGGTCGATCACCCCGGCCGGATAGCCCGGCCCGCAGGCGATCTTGTCCATATAGGTGTCCGGCGCGTTCAGCAGGGTGCCCTTCGGCGCCCAGGCCATGACGGCCAGAGCGTTGGCCATGGCCTTGGCGGTCAGGGTCGTGCCTTCCAGCGGGTCCAGGGCGATGTCGATAGCGGCGCCTTTTCCCAGGCCCACCTTCTCGCCGATGTAGAGCATGGGCGCTTCGTCGCGCTCGCCCTCGCCGATGACGATCTCACCATTGATGGCCAGGCTGTTCAGGGCCGTGCGCATGGCGTCGACGGCGGCCTGGTCGGCGGCGATTTCGTCCCCACGGCCGACGAGCTTCCAGGCGGCGATGGCGGCGGCTTCCGTGACCCGGCCCGCGTCCAGAATCAGTCCGCGATCCAGAATCTCAGAACTCATCCGCAACTCTCCCGCCTGTGGCCGGCTTAGCCGGACAGTATCCGTGGATTCTCAGATGCGCGCGATGCGCAGAAGACGAGGCCTATCCAGAACCGAAGACAGATTCGCGATGCGGTCTATGGCCGCTGTCAGCACGGATTCCGCAACGGCGTGCGTCGTCAGGACGATCGGCACACCCTCGGAATTCTCCACGGGCTTCTGAAGGAAGCTCTCAATGGAGACGCCGGCCTCGGCCAGGGTTTCCGAAACCGCCGCGATGACGCCGGGCTCGTCCTTGACCAGGAAGCGCAGATAGGCCCGGCTCATGGACTTGGACGGATCCACCGGCGTGAAGGGCCGAAGGGTCGTGGCCGGACGCTGGAACACGGGCCGCACGGCGCCGGTCATCACATCGGCGATGTCGGCGGCCACAGCCGCGGCGGTCGGGCCGGCGCCCGCGCCCGGGCCTTGAACGAAGATGCGGCCGATGCGCTGGCTCTCAATGAACAGGGCGTTGAGCGCCCCGCCCGCCTGGGCCAGGGGGTGGCTGAGCGGAGCCAGCGAGGGATGGACCCGCACCAGCACACCGTCCGCCGACCGGTCGGCCGAGGCCACCAGCTTGACCCGATAGCCCAGGTCGCGGGCCATCTTGATGTCCAGCAGCTCGATCTGGTCGATGCCCTCAATCTCGGCGGCGGCGAAGTTGGGCGCGCAGCCGAAGGCCAGGGCGGCCAGGAGGGTGATCTTGTGCGCGGCGTCGAACCCGCCGACGTCCATGGTCGGATCGGCCTCGGCGTAGCCCAGGCGCTGGGCCTCGGCCAGAACCTCGGCGAAGGGCCGTCCGCCCTGCTCCATCTCGGTCAGGATGTAGTTGCAGGTGCCATTGAGGATGCCCGCGACGCTGTTGACGTCGTCGCCGACCAGAGCCTCGCGCATCATCTTCACGGCCGGCACGCCGCCCATGACCGCGGCTTCGAAGACCAGCGGCGCGCCATTGGCCTCGGCCAGCACCGCCAGCTCCGCGCCATGCTCGGCCAAGAGGGCCTTGTTGGCGGTGACGACCGGCTTGCCGAGCTTCAGCGCCGCCTCAACCGCGGCCTTGGCCGGGCCGTCGGAGCCACCGATCAGTTCGACGAAGACGTCGTTGTCCGGCGAGGTGGCCAGGGCCACCGGATCGTCGAACCACGGCAGGTTCGAGATGTCGAACGGGCGCGGCCGCGAGCGCGACCGGGCCGAGACGCCGGTCACCACGGCGCGTCCGCCGGCCGGCGCGAAGTCCGGCCGGTCCGCCAGGAAGGTCAGCAGGCCGGCGCCGACCGTGCCCAGGCCCGCAACGCCGATACGCCAGGTCTTCTCACTCATTGCGCCGCCAGGGTGTTGTGATGCCGCGACAGGATGTCGTCGGCGTTGGCCAGGAACTTCTTCACGTTGCGCGCCGCCTGGCGGATGCGGTGCTCGTTCTCCACGAGCCCGACCCGCACGAAGCCTTCGCCGTATTCGCCGAAGCCGACGCCCGGCGCCACGGCCACGCCGGCCTCTTCGATCAGCAGCTTGGAGAACAACAGCGAGCCGGCTTCCTTGAACTGCTCGGGCACCGGGGCCCAGGCGAACATGGAGGCGGGCGGCGCGGGGATATCCCAGCCGGCGCGCTTCATGGATTCCACCAGGGTGTCGCGGCGGCTCTTATAGATGGCGCGGATCTCGTCCACGCAGTCCTGCGGACCGTTCAGGGCGGTGGCGGCGGCCACCTGGATCGGCGTGTAGGCGCCGTAGTCCAGATAGGACTTCACCCGCGCCAGGGCGGCGCAGATCCGGTCATTACCGACCACCATGCCGACCCGCCAGCCGGCCATGGCGTAGGTCTTCGACAGCGAGTTGACCTCGACGGCGATGTCCTTGGCGCCTTCGACCTGCAGGATCGAGGGCGGCGGGTTGTCGTCGAAATAGATCTCGGAATAGGCGATGTCGGAGATGACCAGCAGGTCGTGCTTCTTCGCCAGCGCCACCACGTCCTTGTAGAAATCCACGTCCACGCACTGCGCGGTCGGGTTGGACGGATAGGAGACGATCAGCACGCTCGGCGCCGGGCTGGAGTGGCGCATGGCGGCGCTCACGCCCGACAGATAGGCCTCCGGGCTCTCGGCCGGCACGTGGCGGATCACCCCGCCGGCCATGATGAAGCCGTAGGCGTGGATCGGGTAGGCCGGGTTCGGGCACAGGATCACGTCACCGGGCGCGGTCAACGCCTGGGCGAGGTTAGCGAAGCCTTCCTTGGAGCCCAGGGTGGCGATCACCTCGCTGTCCGGGTTCAGGGTCACGCCGAACCGGCGCTGATAGTAGCCGGCCATCGCCCGGCGCAGACCGACAATGCCCTTGGAGGCCGAGTAGCGCCCGGCCTTGGGGTCCTTGGCGGTCTCGATCAGCTTGTCGACGATGTGCTTGGGCGTCGGCATGTCGGGATTGCCCATGCCGAAGTCGATGATGTCGATGCCTTGGCCGCGCAGGCGAGCCTTGATGCGGTTCACCTCCTCGAGGACGTAGGGCGGGAGGCGTTTGATGCGGTGGAATTCGGGGGTCATTTTAAGCTCATGCCGCGGCGTCCGCGGCTTTACGGGAGCTGAGGTCGCGCATGGATAGCCCCCGACCGGGGACCAGCCAAGCAGGTTCAATGGAAATTGCGCCTCCGCAGGCCCCTTTTATTTCTTGGGCGGCGGAGGCGGTGTAGCTCGCTGCCGAGCCTGCTTGGCGAACGCCTCCGTTGCAGCCGTTGTCGAGTCGGGTCCTTCGACCCCAGGACCGGCGGCGGCCAGGGCCCGCGCGGCGAAGCTGTCGGTGGCCGAGAGCGTCCAGGTGCTCGGCGCCGTCGCGGCGGCGAGCGCTGCGCCGTCCCCCTCGACCTCTGCCGCGGCCTTGCCCCAGGCGCGGTCGGGCCGCACGTCGGCGGGCGGCGGCGGGATGTCGGCGAAGGTCGGATAGGTCTTGGCCGCGCTGGCCAGGGTGGAGATTTCGGCGGACGCCGCCGAGGCCTTGTCAAGGCTGGCCGGCGCAAACGGGCCGGACGCGCATCCCGCGACGCCCGCGGCGGCGGACAGGCAGCCGAGCGCCACACCGACGCGCAGGGCGCGGCGGGTCAGGCGGTTCGTCACGAAAAGTCGAAGCGATGCGTTCATTTCCGTCCAGGTCTTATGCCATGATCGGTTTCGGCGAAAGAGCGCGGAGACCAAAGCGCCTCGTCAATGGGAGAACACGTCCATGAGCGATCAATCGGCCGGCAAGTCGAAGCGTGGCGGCAAGGGGCGCAAGTCCAAGGCGGACGAGGCCCAAGCCAAGCCCGTCGAAGCCAAGCTCTCTGGGGCCAAGGCCAAGAAGCCTGCGGCCGCGACGTCCGCCGCCAAGGCTGAAGCGCCGAAGAAGAAGCCCGCCAAGATCGCTGAACCCCAGGCCGCCGCCCCGCCGCCGCCCCAGCCGGAAGCGCCGAAGTTCCAAGCCCCGCCGGGGCTTGATCCCTCGAGCCTGACGGCCGAGCAGCGCGCCGCGCTGGAGAAGCTGTCCACCAACCTGGCCCGCGCCGCCCTCACCGCCCAAGGCGCCATCGCCGAGGCGGCCCTGCGCAATGCGGACCGTCCGGCCGCCTTGTCCCCCGATCCGATGCATGTGGGGCCCGCCCTGACCGACGTCATGGGCCGGTTGGCGGCTCAGCCCGATCGGCTGGTCCGCGCCCAGGCCGACCTTTTCCAGCGCTATATGGAGCTCTGGCAGTCCGCCGCGCGTCGGGCGATGGGCGAGACCGTCGATCCCGTCGTGACGCCGGCCAAGGGCGACAAGCGATTCGCCGATCCCGACTGGAGCGAGAACCCGGTCTTCGATGTGATCAAGCAGTCGTACCTGGTCACCTCGAACTGGCTGAACGGCCTGGTGGCTGACGTGAACGACGTCGATCCGATGACCAAGCGCCGGGTCGAGTTCTTCATGAAGATGCTGACCGACGCCTTCTCTCCGTCGAACTTCCTGGTCTCCAACCCCGCGGCCCTGCGCGAGGCCATGGCGACCCACGGGGAGTCGCTGCTGCGCGGCATGGAGAACTTCGCCGAAGACCTGGACCGCGGCGGCGGCAAGCTGGCCATCAGCCAGACCGACTATGAGATGTTCAAGATCGGCGAGAACGTCGCCACCGCGCCGGGCAAGGTCGTCTTCCAGAACGACGTCCTGCAGCTGCTGCAGTTCAATCCGACCACGCCCCAGGTGCACCAGATCCCGCTGCTGATCTTCCCGCCCTGGATCAACAAGTTCTACATCCTGGACCTGCGGCCCGAGAACTCGATGATCCGCTGGCTGTGCGACCAGGGGATCACGGTCTTCGTGGCCTCCTGGGTCAATCCGGACGTCGAACTCGCGACCAAGACCTTCGAAGATTACATGCGCGAGGGCATCTACGAGGCCTCCGCGGCGGTGATGAAGCAGGCCGACGTCGATCGGGTGAACACCGTCGGCTACTGCATTGGCGGGACGCTTTTGTCGGCGACCCTGGCCCACATGGCGGCCCGGGGCGACACCCGGATCAATTCGGCCACCTTCTTCGCGGCCCAGCAGGACTTCGCCGAGGCCGGGGACCTGCTGCTGTTCACCAACGAGGACTGGCTGAAGGATCTGGAGCAACGGATGGACGCCGGCGGCGGCGTGCTGCCCGGCAAGGACATGGCCGACACCTTCAATGTGCTCCGGTCCAACGACCTAATCTGGTCGTTCTTCGTGAACAACTACCTGATGGGCAAGGAGCCCAAGCCCTTCGACCTCTTGTTCTGGAATTCCGACCAGACGCGGATGCCGAAGACCCTGCACCTGTTCTATCTGCGCAAGTTCTACGGCGAGAACGCCCTGGCCAAGGGCGAACTGGTTCTGGACAACGTGCCGCTGGACCTTGGGAAGGTGAAGACGCCGGTCTATGTGCAGTCTTCGAAGGAAGACCACATCGCCCCGGCCCGCTCGGTGTATCGCGGCGCAAAACTGTTCGGTGGCCCGGTGACCTTCATGATGGCGGGCTCGGGTCACATCGCCGGGGTGATCAACGCCCCCGTCGCCCAGAAGTACCAGCACTGGACCAATTCCGAGCTGCCGCCGACCGTCGAAGAGTGGATGGCCGGAGCCAAGGAGACGCCCGGCTCCTGGTGGCCGAACTGGGCCGAGTGGCTGAAGGCCAAGTCAGGTCCAATGGTGCCGGCTCGCGATCCGACCAAGGGGCCCCTGCCCCCGCTGGAAGACGCGCCGGGCAGCTATGTGAAGGTGGTGTCCTAGGGCTGGTTCTGGCGCGGCAGGGTCTTGAGCCGCAGCAGGACGACCAGGGCCCCAATCGGGGGGGCGAAATGGAAGATCCAGGGCGCCAGGGGTGACTGGCCCTTGGTCGCCGCGACGCCGAACAGGTTGACCGCCTGCCACTGGGCGCCCAGCGCCCCGGTCGTCCAGTTGATCCAGACCGTGCCGACGCCCACGAAGGCGCCCAGCACCCACCACCACTTGAACTTCAGGCCCGGGCTGCGCGCCGCGGCGACGGCGGTCAGCACCATGATCACCGGCGAGCCAACAAGCCCCACCAGGAAGGCCAGATGGACGAGACCCTTGCCAGGCGCGAGGAAGCCATTGGCCTTGACTGCGGCCGAGGTCACCGGCTGGGCGGTGATGGCGACCACGCGATAGAGCTTCACTTCGCGGAACGGGTCCTTGCCGGTCAGCTTCTGGCCGCGGTCATAGACCCGCTTGGTCCCGGCCAGTTCCACTGTGAGATCCACCGCCACCTCGCGGCCGGAGAAGCCATAGAGATAGCGGAGGGTGCTGAGCTCGACTTGAGTCTCACGGCCCAGGAGCGGCGGGCGAGTGCGTTCCGACTCGATCAGCTTGATCCGCCACGGCGGTTCCTTGGGGAACAGGTCGCGGACCAGGACGATCTTTGGCGCGTGATCCGGGTCGGCCATGAAGCCGGCGCTGAGCGCGGGGTCGATGGCGGGCCAGTCGTCACGTTGGACCGCGTCGATGAAGCGGCGGCCCAGCCGGTCGGCATCGGGTTCGGCCTGCAGCTTGCTGCAGCCCGCCAGGAGCAGGGCCAGGCCCAGCACGACCGCGATTCTGCCTAGCACCCTGCCCAAGCCGGCCTCCGCCCCGAAATCGGAGGGGAACCTAGGGCCAGGGGCCGCGTGGGGCAATCGCTCAGGCCGCGACGAACTTCAACGCCAGACCGTTGTTGCAGTAGCGCAGGCCGGTGGGCCGGGGACCGTCATTGAACACGTGGCCCTGGTGGCCCAGGCATTGGGCGCAGTGATACTCGGTCCGCGGGACGCCGATCTTGAAGTCGGTCTTCGTGCCCAGGGCGCCGGGGATGGCGCGGTAAAAGCTCGGCCAGCCGGTGCCGCTCTCGTACTTCCAGTCGGACTTGAACAGCGGCAGACCGCAGCCAAGGCAGGCGAAGACGCCCTTGCGATGCTCCTTCAGGAGCGGGCTCGTGCCCGGGCGTTCCGTCGCCTCTCGGCGCAGCACCTGATAGCTGTCCCCATCCAGCCGCTTGCGCCAGTCGGCGTCGGCGATCCTGCGCCATGGCGATGAGGCATAGGCGTCGGCGGCCAGGGCCTCGGCCGAGGTCAGGGCTGTCAGGGCGAAGGCGGTGGCCCCCAGCAGGCGGCGGCGATCGATGTTTGGCGTGCTCATGTCTCCAGATACGGTCCCGACCGCCGTCTGGTTACATCATGACGCAGGATTTTCGCCGCGCCAGACATAGAGCACGTCCGGCTCGCGCTCTTCGTTGTCCTGACCATCGGTCATGGTCTCGATTTGGAAGCCGCGCTGCTCGTAGAAGGCGCGGGCGCGGGCGTTCTTCTGGAAGGTCCAGAGCCTGCGTTCAGAACCGTCCGCCAGCGCCTTGGCGAGCAGGTCCGGCCCAACGCCCCTGCCCTGCGCTTCCGGCGCGACATAGAGTTGATCGATCCATCCGGGCTTGAAGGCGATATAGCCCAGGATGCGTCCTTGTCCCTCGGCGACCCAGAGCTCGCAGGCGGGCATGAGGACGTTGGCGATGAAGCCCTCCGTCTCCGCCGCCGTATGCAGGTCCGGCAGGAAAGGCAGCGAGGTCCGCATGGTGCGGTGATGCAGGCGCCCGATCTCGCCGGCGTCGGCGAGGCTCGCGCGCCTCAGGATCACAGGCCAGCGCCTTCCGGCAGGCCCAGCATCAGGTTCAGGTTCTGAACTGCGGCGCCCGAAGCGCCCTTGCCCAGGTTGTCCAGCAGGGCGACGAGGCGGACCTGCTGACGATCATCATTGCCGAACACATAGAGTTCGATGCGGTTCGTGCCATTCAGCGCCTCGGGGTCCAGCACCTCATTGTAGCCGCCGGCGCCGGCTCGCGCCTTCTGCAGGTCGGCGCAGGCCTGGGCGCTGGCCACGCCCACAAAGGTCTCGCCGGCATAGGCCTCGGCCAAGGCGTCGCGCAGCTGGGCCGAGGTCGGCTTGGCCGGCAGGGTCCAGGTCTGCAGCGGGATCTCGACCAGCATGCCCTGGGCGTAACGGCCGACCGCCGGGGAGAACAGCGGCGCGTGGCTGAGGCCCGTATAGGCCGACATCTCCGGCAGGTGCTTGTGCGCTAGGTTCAGGCCATAGGCGCGGAAGGCGTCCTGCCGGCCCGCGGGCTGGGGCTGTAGTTCAAACTCTTCGATCAGGCCGCGACCGCCGCCGGAATAGCCGGACACCCCGTGGACCGACAGGGGCTGTTCGGCGGGCACAAGGCCGGCGCGCACCAGGGGGGCCATCAGGGCGATGAAGCCCGTCGACCAGCAGCCGGGATTGCTGACCCGCTTGGAGGCCTGGATGGCTTCGCGATGGCCCGGCTTCCATTCCGGAAAGCCGAACACCCAGTTGGGATCGACCCGGTGGGCGGTGGAGGGATCCACCACCTTCACATCCGGATTGGTGATCAGGCTGACGGCTTCCTTGGCGCCCTCGTCGGGCAGGCACAGGATCGCGACATCGACGCTGTTAAGCAGCTCGGCGCGTGCGGCAGAGTCCTTGCGCAGGGCCGGATCGATGGAGACCACGGTCAGGTCCGTGCGGGTCTCCAGGCGCTGGCGGATCTGCAGGCCCGTCGTGCCGGCCTCGCCATCGATGAACACCTTGTGGGTCATGGTCCTGATCCTGAATTCGTAAGCCAGATAGCAGAAGGGGCGCCTCGGTTGCCCGAAGCGCCCCTTCCAAACGCGAGGTGTCGCGCGCGGGTTAGCGCTTCGAGAACTGGAAGCTACGGCGGGCCTTGGCCTTACCGTACTTCTTACGCTCGACGACACGCGGGTCGCGGGTCAGGAAGCCGTGCGGCTTCAGGACCGGACGCAGACCCGGCTCGTAATAGGTCAGAGCCTTGGCGATGCCGTGACGCACGGCGCCCGCCTGGCCGGACAGGCCGGAGCCTTCCACCGAGACGATGACGTCGAACTGGCCCAGGCGATCCGCCACTTCCAGCGGCTGCGCGATCATCATGCGCAGCACCGGACGGGCGAAATAGACTTCCTGGTCGCGGCCGTTGATGGTGATCTGGCCCTTGCCGGGCTTGATCCACACGCGGGCGACGGCGTTCTTCCGCTTGCCGGTCGCATAGGCGCGGCCTTGGGCGTCGATCTTCGGCTCGCGCACCACAGCTTCAGACTGCGGGTTCGAGGAGAGGCTTTGCAGGGCCTCGAAGCCTTGAGGTTCGGACATCTGTCTTACAGGCTCCGCACGTTCTTGGCGTTCAGCGAGGCGAACGCGATGGTCTCGGGGGCTTGCGCTTCGTGCGGGTGCTCGGCGCTGTTGTAGATGCGCAGGTGCGTCATCTGCTTGCGGGCCAGCGGGCTTTCCTTCGGCAGCATGCGCTCGACGGCCTTTTGCAGGACGCGCTCGGGATGCTTGCCGCCCAGGATCTGCCCGGCGGTGCGTTCCTTGACGCCGCCCGGATGGCCGGTGTGCCAGTAGAACACCTTGTCCGTCAGCTTCTTGCCGGTGAACTTCACCTTGTCGGCGTTGATCACGACGACATAGTCGCCGCAATCGACGTGCGGGGTGTAGTCAGGGCGGTGCTTGCCGCGAAGACGCATGGCGATGAACGAAGCGAGGCGGCCGACCACGGCGTTCTCGGCGTCGATCACGATCCACTTCTTCTCGACGTCGGCGGGCTTCAGCGAAGCCGTCGTCTTCATCATAGGAACGATCCGTACGTTAGTCGTCACGGGCGGCGCCCGCGATCAGAGGGCGCGCAGGTACGACACTCCCAAGACACTGTCAATCACTGTCGAGCCAAAAATCTCGCAAACCCTTATCCGATAAGGCGTTGTCGATATAGGTATCCAGATACCGCGTCAACGGACCGTCACGGAACTATGGTGCAAGTCCTGCGACCTCCTCCCACCCCAGGCTCCCAGAATGTTCACCTCCCGCCGCCGCCTCATCCAGGGGACCTCCGCCACCCTCGCCTTCTCCGGCCTGGCCCGCTACGCCAGCGCCCAGGACCGCGCGCGCCAGGCCAGCGCCGCCGAGATCGAGGCGGACGCCTATCGCAGCGAGGTCTACGGCTACGGACCTCTGCGGTCCGATCCGGCGCGGCTGTTCGACCTGCCGGAAGGCTTTTCCTACACCGCCTTTTCGCGGGCCGGAGAGCCGATGAGCGATGGCTTTGTGACCCCCTACAAGGCCGACGGCATGGGGTGTTTCCCGCTGGATGATCACCAGGTGATCCTGGTGCGGAACCACGAGTTGAAGCCGCGCGACGTGGAGCGCTCCGCCTATGGCCCGGAGCGGAAGCTGGCGGCCAAGATGCCCGCGGACCGGGTCTATGACTTCGACGACGAGAACCTGCCCGCCACCGGAGGCACGACCACCCTGGTCTATGACCTGCGCAAGCGCGCCTTGGAGCGGTCGCACCTGAGCCTGACCGGCACCTCCACCAACTGCGCCGGCGGCGTGACACCCTGGGGCTCCTGGTTGTCCTGCGAGGAGACCACCCAGGCCAAGGGCCAGGAGGCGCAGAAGGATCATGGCTGGGTGTTCGAGGTGCCGTCCCAACTCAAGGGCGTTGCGGATCCCTTGCCGATCACCGGCATGGGTCGGTTCCGCCACGAGGCGGCCTGCATCGATCCCCGGACGGGCGTGGTCTATCTGACCGAGGACGTGGGCGACGGCCTGTGCCTGTTCTACCGCTACCTGCCCCATGACCGGACCAAGTTGCTGGCCGGCGGCCGCCTGCAGGCCCTGGCCCTGCCGGAGGGCGCCGAGGCCGATCCCCGCAACTGGGAAGAGGCCTATTGGCAGCCTGGGGACTGGCGGAATGTTGACTGGGTCGATCTCGACGGCGTGGACAACCCTTACGAAGACCTGCGCTATCGGGGGCACGCCAAGGGCGCGGCCTGGTTCGCCCGCGGCGAGGGCATCCATTTCGGTCAGGGGGAACTCTACTTCACCTGCACCAGCGGCGGCCTGCAGAAGGGCGGCCAGATCTTCCGCTATGTCCCCAGCCCCCGCGAGGGTCAGTCGGATGAAGCGTCCCAGCCTGGTCGCCTCCAGCTGTTCGTGGAGCAGCCCGACACCAGGGTCATGGAGATGTGCGACAATCTGGCGATCTCGCCCTGGGGCCACCTGATGGTGTGCGAGGACAAGGTCGGCGGGATCAATTACCTGCGTGGCGTGACGCCTGAGGGCAAGACCTACACCCTGGGCCGCAACGCCGCCGCGGGCGCCGGCGATGTCGGCGGCAATTCGGAATTGGCCGGCGTCTGCTTCTCGCCGGACGGCACGACCCTGTTCGTCAACATCTACATGCCGGGCGTGACCCTGGCGATCACCGGCCCCTGGGCGAAGTTCAGGGCTTAGGGCCGGCGAACCCGCCAGGCGAAGGCCGTGGCCAGGGCGAGCACGATGGCGGCCAGCACTTGGTGTGCCATCGCCAGGCCGATGGGAACATGCATCATCAAGGTGGCGATCCCCAGCAGGGCCTGTAGGACAACCGCGCCGACAATGACCAGGGCCAGGCCCTTGGCCTGGGGCGAGAGATAGGTCGACCGCCGCGCCGCGACGCCCATGGCGATGGCGGCGATCAGGGCGACGTAGGCCAGGATGCGGTGATGGAATTGCACGGCGGCCTGGCTGTGGGCGACGGTCGCCCAGAAGCTCGCCCCCGCATAGTCCTTGGGGAACAGGGCGCCGTTCATCAGCGGCCAGTCGTTATAGGCCAGGCCGGCGTCATTGCCGGCCACCAGGGCGCCCAGCAGGATCTGGACGTAGATCAGGCCCATGAAGGCGAAGGCCCGGCGGGTCCACGGACTGGGCACCGTCACCCGCGGCGCGCCGGCCCAGGCGTCCAGCGCGGTCCAGACCAGGGCCGCCAGGAGGATGAAGGCCAGGCCCAGATGGGTCATCAGCCGCTCCGGCGCCACGGAGACGCGGTCCGAAAGGCCGCTGGCGACCATCCACCAGCCGACGAGGCCCTGCAGGCCGCCCAGCACGAACAGCCCGGCGCAGCGCACGATCAGCCGCCTCGGCAGCTCCCGACGGACCAGGAAGTAGACGAAGGGCAGGAAGAAGGCGGCGCCGACGATCCGCCCGAGCAGCCGGTGGCCCCACTCCCACCAGTAGATGGCCTTGAACGCCTCCAGGCTCATGCCGGCGTTCAGCTGGGCGTACTGGGGAATCTCCTTGTAACGCGCAAACTCGTCCGCCCAGTCCTGGGCGTTCATCGGCGGCAGGGCGCCGGACACCGGCTTCCACTGGGTGATCGAAAGCCCGGAGTCGGTCAGGCGCGTCGCGCCGCCCACCACCACCATGGCCAGGACCAGGGCCGTGACCACGAAAAGCCAGATCGCGACCGGTTGCGACCGGTCAGAACGGAGGAAGGAGGTCATGGGGGTGACTGCATTTCCTTCAGAACACACGCGAGGTTCCGCTACTCCGTTTGGAGCCGAACGTCCACGCTTGCGCGCGTCGGCTGAAGTGGTGAAGGTTCGCCAGGGCGTCAATTCCACAGGGCTTGTCATTCGACCATGTTGGGCATCGGACTGTTCGGGGTGCTCCTGGTCGGGCTGCTGGCGGGTTGGATCGCCAAGCGGGTGCTGAACCGCGGCCAGAGCCTGTTCGCCAACCTGCTGGTCGGCCTGGTGGGGGCCATGCTGGGGGCCTGGGTGGCCGAGGCCCTGGACCTGCGCTTTGTGGGCCTGCTTGGCGGCCTTGTGGTGGCGACCCTGGGCGCCCTGTTCCTGCTGGCCGTGCTCGCCATCGTTCGCCGAGGATGACAGCCCAGGGGCCCAGGCTGTAAGCGGAGCCCATGAGCGCACGCATTCGTAAGCTGATCGGTGGGATCGGACTGATGGCCTTCCTGGCCGCCTATGTCTGGGCGGCGACGGCGATTTCCGACCGCCTGCCCGACAACATGGCCCTCAAACTGGTGTTCTTCGCCGTCGCTGGCGTGGGCTGGGGCGTGCCGATCCTGCCGCTGCTGAGCTGGATGAACCGCGGAAAGTAGACGCCGCGAATTTGCGCTTGCCCGCGCGCCGGGAGGCGTTAGAAGGGCGCTCCGCCGATGTCGGAGCGTAGCGCAGCCTGGTAGCGCACTTGACTGGGGGTCAAGGGGTCGTGGGTTCGAATCCCGCCGCTCCGACCATCGGCGGATTTCCTAGAAAATCAGGATCTGCCCAGCAGGGCGTCCAGCCGCGCCTTGGCGGCGACGAGGTCGTCGAGGGCCGAACCGAGGCGCGCGCGGCCCGCTTCATCGAGGGCGACGTCAGATAGGGACGGAAAGCCGCCGGCCACAGGCGCGGGCTTGGGCCGCTCGCCGGTTCCAGCTGACAGCAGCCCTTTCAGGCCAAGGTCCTTGTGCAGCTTCTGCACGCCCTTGATGGTGTAGCCGTCCTCGTGCAGCAGGGTCTTCACCCCGCGCAGCACCGCGATGTCCTGGGGGCGATAGAACCGACGCCCGCCAGCCCGCTTCATGGGGCGAATAAAGGAGAACCGGGTCTCCCAGAACCTCAGGACGTGTTGAGGCACGTCCAGTTCATCGGCCGCTTCCGAGATCGTCCGAAAGGCGTCCGGGCCCTTGCTCACGGACTAGAGCGGCCTCACCGCGACAGGGCGCGGTCGACCCGCGCCTTCATGACCTGGGAGGCCCGAAAGCCGATCACCCGGCGGGGTTCGATCGCGGCGGGCTCGCCGGTCTTGGGATTGCGCCCCATGCGGGCGCGCTTGGCGCGGACCTGGAAGACGCCGAAGCCGGAAAGCTTGACCTGCTCGCCCTTCTCAAGGGCGGTCGCAACCAGCTCCAGAGTGCGCTCAACAAGCTCGGAACAATCCTGGCGGGTCAGCCCCACCTCTTCGTGAACCGCCTCGCAAAGGTCCGCCCGCGTAACCGTCGCGCCCTTCATACCTGCCCCTGCCCCACCTGGAACTCGATCCGGCCCGGCTCGATATGTCCGGTCTCGGATACTTCTCATGACCTGATTGTCGCATCAGGTCAAAGACTTCAAGGCCTAGATTGTGCGAACGCCTAAAGCCGCAGCACGCAGGCGCCCCAGGTCAGGCCCCCGCCCATGGCTTCCAGCAGCAGGAGTTGGCCCGGCTTGATCCGACCATCCTCGACGCCCTTGGCCATGGCCAGGGGGATGGAGGCGGCGGAAGTGTTGGCGTGTTCGGCCACGGTGGAGATCACCTTGGCCTCGTCGATCCCCAGCCGCCGGGCGACGCCTTCGAGGATACGGCTATTGGCCTGGTGCGGGATGAACCAGTCGACGGAGGACACCTCGACCCCAGCGTCGGCGGCAGCGGCGATCACGGCCTCTGAGATGTTCACCACGGCGTGGCGGAACACCTGGTTGCCCTGCATGCGCAGGTGACCGATCTGACCGTTGGTGGAGACCCCGCCGTCCACATAGAGCAGGTCCTGCTTGGTCCCGTCGGCGCGCAGAGCGAAGCCCAGCAGGCCGCGGTCGTCGATCGTGCCCTGACCGGCCTGCGGCTCCAGCACCACGGCCCCGGCCCCGTCGCCGAACAGCACGCAGGTGCCGCGGTCGGTCCAGTCCATCAGCCGGGTCATGGTCTCGGCGCCGATGACCAGGGCGCACTTGGAGCGGCCGCGGGCCACGAAGCCGTCGGCCGTCGACAGGGCGTAGACAAAGCCCGAGCAGACCGCCTGGACGTCAAAGGCGATCCCGACCGGCGCGCCCAGCTTGCGCTGGACGATGGTGGCGGTGGCCGGGAAGGTCAGGTCGCCCGTGGTGGTGGCCACAATGATCAGGTCGACATCGGCCGCCGTGCGGCCGGCACGTTCAAGGGCCTGGCGGGCGGCCTCTACGGCCAGATCGGAGACCGCCTGGTCGGGCGACGCGCGATGGCGTTGACGGATGCCGGTGCGCTCCTGGATCCACTCGTCGCTGGTCTCGACGACCTTGGCCAGATCGTCATTGGTCACCACCTCGCTGGGCAGATAGCCGCCGACGCCGGTGACAACGCTACGCAAAACCTGGGTCACTCAGGAGGGCTCCTCGACGGTGGACGCCTGGCTCTCGGCCAGGGCGGCGCTGAGCCGCTTCATGTTGCGCTCGATTTCGGCGGCGAAGTCGCTCTGGGCGAACCCCGAAGCCATCAGCACAGCGTCCCGGAAGTCGCGCGCCTTGGCCCCGCCATGGGACTTCACCACCACGCCATTGAGGCCAAGAAGCGGCGCCGCGCGGGGCGGATTAAGTTTTTCACGGAACTGCAGCAGGCCGCCGCGGGCCAGCATGGCCCCCAGCATGGCGATAGGCGAGCTGGTCAGGGCGCCCTTCAGCGCCTGCTCCACATAGCGCCCGGTGCCCTCGGCGGTCTTCAGCATGATGTTGCCGGTGAAGCCATCGGTGACCGCCACGTCGACGGTGTTCTTCGACAGGTCGTCGCCCTCGACGAAGCCGCGATAGTCCAGGTCGAACTTTCCGGAGCTGAGGATGGCGTGCGCCTCGCGCACCTCCTCGTGGCCCTTCACGTCCTCGGAGCCCACATTGATCAGGCCGACGGTCGGTCGCGCCACCCCGTGGACCGCCCGGTGGAAGGCCTCGCCCATGATGGCGAACTCCACCAGCCGTTCGGCGTCGCAGTCGATGTTGGCGCCCACGTCGAGCACCGTGGTCAGGCCCTTCGCCCCCGGCCAGCTGGCCACCAGGCAGGGGCGGTCGAAATCGATGCTCATGCGCAGCACCAGCTTCGAAATGGCCATCAGGCCGCCGGTGTTGCCGCTGGAGATGGCGGCGTCCGCCTCGCCGGCCTTCACCGCCTCGATGGCGTTCCACATGGACGAGCCCTTGCCGCGCCGCAGGGCGACGGCGGGCTTTTCGTCCGAGGCGATGGACTTGTCCGTATGGCGGATCTCGGCGCGAGCCTTCAGGCCCGGATGGCGTTCGAGCTCCGGGCCGATCTTGGCCTCGTCCCCGTGCAGCAGGAAGCGCGCCGCCGGCAGGGCCTCCGCGGCCTGGGCCACGCCCGGGACGGTTTCCGGCGGGCCGTGATCGCCGCCCATCATATCGATCGAGAGGACCTGAGTTCGGGTCACAAGCTTACGTCCAGCCCCGCCTTTGTGCGCGCCGGGACGATACAGGCGCCGTCCCGCCTTGCAAACCAACCGGGGATCACTCCCCCTCACCCTTCAGTTTGCGCAGCACCGCAAAGGGTGACTCCTCCGGCTTGTCCGGCACGTACTCGAAGGTCGCCCCGGGCTTGCGGGGAAAGGGATCGACGGCCAGGGACAGCTGCTCGGCGGCCACGGCGGCGAGGTCGACGACGTCGCCCTCCAGGACATCGGGCGGATCGGGGGCGTCCAGGTCCAGCTCGATCTCCCCTGCCCCCGACTCAGACGGCGCATTCGGGCTGCCGGCCGGGACGACTCGCAGATCGAACTCCGCCTCGAGAGGCTGTTCAAAGCGATCGAGACTGATCCCGCAGACCTGCTCCACCACACCGGACAGCCGCCCCGTGATCTCCGCCCCGTCCAGCCAGGGCCGAAGGGTCAGCTGGATGCTCATGGACGGCATGCTGACCAGCCCCAGCGACTTGGCCAGGACCTTGCGCTGGGCCTCATCCGGCTCGAGCCGGACGTTCAGGGCGCCGCGGCTGAGTTCGGCCAGCGACAGCGGATGCGACCAGCTCACGCCGAGACCTCCGAGGTCCAGGCCACCTTGCCGGCCAGCAGGTCCTCCAGCGGCGCGGCCTCAAGGGCGGCGCGCTGGGCCAGGACATAGGCCCGCAGCTGGGGTTCGGCCGTCGCCTCTGTCTCGGCGTACACGGTCCGGGCCAGCAGATCGCGCAGCTCGTCCTGCGCCGGCAGGAGCGCAAAGGCGTCCTGGTAAGACTTCACCCGGCCATAGAAGGCCTCGCCCAGCTTGCGCATCTTCTTGCCCACCGACAGGTCGCCCACGCCCAGCTCGCGCAGGGCGTCGTCGAGGGAGCGGACATAGGTGTCGAACAGGGCCTGGGCCGTGTCCGCGGCCTGGGGGCCGTTGCGCTTCAGGCGGTCGAGCAGCAGGACCACATGCAGGGAGTAGATCTCGAACCGGCCCACCGGCGTGTCCGGCGCGCCGAGCTCCAGATAGAGGGCCGGCGTCCGCGACTGGGCGACCACGGCCGAGTACAGCGCGCGGCCAGCGATCTGGGCGGGTTTCGGTCGGAAGAAGCGGTCCAGGAACATCACGGCCTCGATTTCGCCCTCTGCCGGGCTTAAGGGCGGCATTGCAGTAAGGGGCTGCGAGCGATAGGTCAAAGCCCTGGGAAATTGAACGGGTCAGACATGCTTCGACGCGCCGCCTTCGCCGCCCTCTCCGTCAGCCTGCTGGCGACGGCCGCATGCACGCCCATCACCACCTATTCGGGCTTCCAGGCCATCGAGGCCAATCCCAAGGACGTGAAGGTGGGCGAGGACAGCAAGTCCAGCGTCCGCGGCCGCCTGGGCTCGCCCTCGGCGACCTCCACCTTCGACCCCAACGTCTGGTTCTACATCGACCAGGTGAAGGAGACGGTGGCCTTCCGCAAGCCGGTGACCACGCGCCGCGACGTCACCGCCATCAAGTTCGACAAGGACAGCGAACAGGTGGTCAGCGTCGACCAGCTGAGCCTGAAGGACGGCAAGGTCATCGCCTTCAACGGCCGTGAGACGCCCACCCGGGGCCGCGAGCTGACCATCATCGAACAGCTGATCGGCTCGGTCGGCCGCGGCGGCATGCTGCCGAACTCGGATGAGGGCGTGCCCGGTTCGCGTCCTGGCGACCGCCGCTAAGCCCGGCCAGCGACACCAACAAAAGAGACACCGTCAAAGAAGAACGCCCCGGAGCCAGGCTCCGGGGCGTTTTCCGTTTCAGACCGGGGTGTTCGGCTTAGCCGACCACGCCATGGGCCAGGATCGCCAGCAGCAGCAGAGCCACGATATTGGTGATCTTGATCATCGGGTTCACAGCCGGGCCGGCCGTGTCCTTGTAGGGGTCGCCGACGGTGTCGCCGGTGACGGCGGCCTTGTGGGCTTCAGAGCCCTTGCCGCCGTGATGACCTTCCTCGATCAGCTTCTTGGCGTTGTCCCACGCGCCGCCGCCCGAGGTCATCGAGATGGCGACGAACAGGCCGGTGACGATCACGCCCATCAGCATGGCGCCGAGGGAAGCGAAGGCGTCAACCTTGCCGGCGATGGCCTTGATCACGAAGAACAGGACCACGGGCGAGGCGACCGGCAGCAGGCTGGGGACGATCATCTCGCGGATGGCGGCGCTGGTCAGGATGCCGACGGCGCGGCCGTATTCCGGCTTCACCTCCCCGGTCATGATGCCGGGGTTTTCCTTGAACTGGCGACGCACCTCGGCGACGACGGCCTCAGCCGCGCGGCCCACGGCGGTCATGGACATGCCGCCGAACAGGAAGGGCAGCAGGCCACCGAACAACAGGCCGACCACCACGTAGGGGTTGGACAGGTCGAAGGCGACCGAGCCCATACCGTAGAAGAACGAGCCCGGCTCGGCGTTGGCCGAGAAGAACTTCAGGTCTTCGGTGTAGGCGGCGAAGAGCACCAGGGCGCCCAGGCCGGCCGAACCGATGGCGTAGCCCTTGGTCACGGCCTTGGTGGTGTTGCCCACGGCGTCGAGGGCGTCGGTGGACACCCGGACTTCCGGCGGCAGACCGGCCATTTCAGCGATGCCGCCGGCGTTGTCGGTGACAGGGCCGAAGGCGTCGAGGGCGACGATGAAGCCGGCCAGCGACAGCATGGCGGTCGTGGCGATGGCGATGCCGAACAGGCCGGCGAGGCCGTAGGTCACGATGATGCCGCCGATGATCACCAAGGCCGGAGCCGCGGTGGATTCCAGCGACATGGCCAGGCCCTGGATCACGTTGGTGCCGTGACCGGAGACCGAGGCCTTGGCCACCGACTTCACCGGGCGGAAGCCCGTGCCGGTGTAGTACTCGGTGATGACCACGATCAGGGCGGTGACCACGAGGCCGGCGAGCCCGCAATAGAACAGGCTTTGGGCGTCGTAGGTCCGCTCACCGACAGTGACGGCGGTGGGGATCAGGTTGTTGACCACGTACCAGATGGCGCCGACGGACAGGACGCCCGTGACGATCAGGCCCTGGTAGAGCGCGCCCATGATGTTGTTGGACTTGCCCAGGCGGACGAAGAAGGTGCCGACGATGGAGGTCACGATGCAGACGCCGCAGATCGCCAGCGGCAGCAGCATCATGCTCGCCACCGCTTCGGATTCGCGGAAGAAGATCGCGGCCAGGACCATGGTGGCGACCGTGGTCACCGCATAGGTCTCGAACAGGTCGGCGGCCATGCCGGCGCAGTCGCCGACGTTGTCGCCCACGTTGTCGGCGATGGTGGCGGCGTTGCGCGGGTCATCCTCGGGGATGCCGGCTTCGACCTTGCCCACCATGTCACCGCCGACGTCGGCGCCCTTGGTGAAGATGCCGCCGCCGAGGCGGGCGAAGATGGAGATCAGCGAGGCGCCGAAGCCGAGGCAGACGAGCGCGTCGACCACTTCACGGCTGGTGCGCTCCAGGCCCATAACATCGGTCAGGATGTAGTAGTAGCCCGCGACGCCCAGCAGGGCGAAGCCGGCGACCAGCATCCCGGTGATGGCGCCCGAACGGAACGCGAGGGACAGGCCCTTGGCCAGGCCTTCAGAGGCCGCCTGGGCGGTACGGACATTGGCGCGCACGGAGATCAGCATCCCCGCGAAGCCGGCCAGGCCCGAGAGCACCGCGCCGATGGCGAAGCCGACCGCCGCCAGCTGACCAATCAGCATGAACACGGCGACCAGGATGACCGCGCCGACGATGCCGATGGCGGTGTATTGCTTCTGAAGATAGGCCTGCGCGCCTTCCTGGATGGCGGCGGCGATTTCCTGCATTCGAGCGTTGCCGGCGGACGCACGCATCAACGATGCTGTCTGGGCGATCCCATACAGAACCGCTAGCGCACCGGCGACGATCACCAGCGTAAGCGAAAGACTCATGATTTAAGCGCCCCTTTGCGATTGCGCGGAGGGCGAGGAGGGTCGCAGCTAAGACGCACTGCGGCCGTATGTTCCCTGCCCCTGTTTGTTTCCCCTAAGCGGGACGCAATTTGGCGCGTCCCTTATTTAAGACTGGCGAGCGTGCCAAAACCGATGCGCGGAAGCAACAGTTCTCGCGCCAAAGGCGGGCCTTACCCGATCAGGGTTGGATCGCCTTGGCCGACGATGCCCCGGGCTTGGGCAGTCCGTACCGTTTTTGCGGCGTCTCACTGACGATCTCGATGGCGCGGACCGCGCCGGCCCCCGCCACCAGGGCCGCTTCACGGGCGAAAGCCTGCTGCAGGCGCGGCAGATCCAGGGTGGTGTAGTTGGTGGGATTGGTGAATGGCGTCCGATGCCCAAGCTTGACCAGGGCGTCACGGAAGAACGGCTCCTTGGTCCGCAGCTTCATCACATCGGCCTTGGGATTGAGCCGGATTCGAATGGTCAGGAACACGTAGTTCACCAGCCGCCCATTGACGACGACCGGCAGGCCGACCGGCAGCAGCTCGACGAAGTCCTGAGGCGCCTTGTCCTTCTCACCGCCCTCGGCGGCGATCGCGCTGGCCGGGGCCAGAGCCGACAGGCCCAGCGCCAGGCCGCCGGCGAGCAGAAGACGGCGTTCCAAGGGCCTAGGCCGCCGCGACCGCCAGGGCGGCGTCCGGCAAAAGGGCGTAAGGGTCGACCACGCTCACCAGACGGCCGCCCAGGGACAGGATCGAGCTGACCAGGCCGATCACCGCCGGATCGCTCAGCGACGGCGGCGCCTGGAGTTCCGAACGCGAGATCTTGAACGTCTCCTGCACCGCCTCGACCAGCAGGCCGGCCTGACGGTCCCCCAACTGCATGACGATGATGACGTGGCGGCTGGAGGGCTCAGTCAGGCCCTGGTCCAGCCGGGCTTTCAGGTCGACGACCGGCATGATGACGCCGCGCAGGTTGATCACCCCGCGCACTTCCGGCGGCGACATCGGCAAAGGCGTCGCCGGGGTCCAGCCGCGGATCTCGCGGATCACCGAAACATCCAGGCAGAAGGCCTGGCCGTTCACGAGGAACGAGATCATTTCGAGCAGATTTTCGTCCGACATGGTTCCGATCCAGAGAGGCTTTGATTCGTAGCCTCCAGGATCGTGGTGAGCGTTTCGTTAAGCCCTGGTCGCTGCAACACCCGCTCCGGGGAGTCCGCGCGCTCACGCGTGCCGCCAGCCCCCTGGGCCAGGGTCGAGCCGGGCTCCGGCGAAGCGGACCTCGACGCCCTCCCCGGCCACGACCTCGCCGATCACGGGCAGGCCCAGCGCCTGGGCGGCGGCAGGCGGCGCGGTCAGGACAAGCTCATAGTCGTCGCCCCCGGTCGCCAGCCTGAGTCGCGCGCCGGCGGGATCGGCCTGGGTGGCGAGCCAGGCGGCGGCGGCGTCCGAGATCGGCATGCGGTCCAGGTCCAGGCGCAGGCCGACCTTGCTGGCGCGGGCGATATGGCCCGCGTCGGCGATCAGTCCGTCTGAGACGTCTGCGGCGCTGGTCGCCAGGCGGCGCAAAGGCTCGCGCAGGTCCAGCCGCGGGTTCGGCAGGCGGTGATCGGCGCCCAGCCAGCGCCGGTCCAATTGACCGGCGGCGACGCCCCAGTCGAGCCAGCCGTCGCCGATCGCGCCGCTGACCATGACCAGGTCCCCCACCTGCGCGCCGGCCCGCCGGACCATCGCCCCGGACGGCGTCCAGCCCAGCAGGGTCATGGAGAGGGTCAGCGGTCCTTTGATTGAAACGGTGTCGCCGCCCAACAGACAGAGGTTGAAGGCCTCGCCATCGGCCCGCAGCCCCTCGGCGAAGGCTTCGCGCTGCGCCCAGCCGAAATCGGCTGGCCAGGCGGTCATCAGGAAATAGCCGTAAGGCTCGGCGCCCTTGGCCGCGAGGTCCGAGAGATTGGCGCGCAGCAGCCGCTGGGCGGTGCGGCCAGGCGGCTCGCCAGGCTGGAAGTGGACGCCCGCCACCAGGGCGTCCTTGGTGACCACGAGGTCGAAGCCCGGCCGTGACGGGATGACTGCGGCGTCGTCCAGCAGGTCCAGGGCCTCGGGCGCGCCGCGGGTCAGGGGGCGGAAGAGCCGGGCGATCTGCCCGAACTCATCCGGCGGGGACTCAGCTCCGGACATCCTGGGCGACGCCGTCCAGGGCGCCGTTCACGAAGCCGGGCTCAGGCCCTTCGAAGAAGGACTTGGCCAGTTCCACATACTCGTCGATCACCACCTCGACCGGCACGTCGTCGCGGCGGGCCAGTTCGAAGGCGCCCGCCCGCAGGATGGCGCGGACGGTGGAGTCCAGCCGCTCCAGCCGCCAACCGGTGGCCAGGCGCTTGACGATGGCGGAGTCGATTTCTCGCTGGGTGGACACGACGCCGCGCACCAGGTCGGCGAAGAAGGCCTCGTCAGCGGCGGCGAGCGGTGCGCTCTCCTCGCCCTCGAGCCCGCGATCAAAGCGGTGCTCGGAGAACTCCCGGATCACCGCCTCGACGCCGACCCCGGAGACTTCCATCTGGTACAGGGCCTGGACCGCGGCCAGCCGGGCGACGGAGCGGGCCTGTTTCGGACGGCCGCTCATCGACCCTGACCGGCGAACTGGCGCTTCAGCGCGATCATTTCAAGGGCCGCACGCGCCGCGCCGCCCCCCTTGTCGCCCTGGCTGGCCCGCGCACGGGCCCAGGCCTGATCCTCGTCCTCGACGGTCAGGATGCCGTTGCCGACGCACAGGCGCTTGCTCACCGCCAGGTCCATCAGGCCGCGGGCGCTCTCATTCGAGACGATCTCGAAGTGATAGGTCTCGCCACGGATCACCGTGCCCAGGGCCACATAGCCGTCATAGGCGACGCCGGCCGGGCCATTGCCGGCCTCGTCAGCCATGGCGATGGCGCCGGGGATCTCCAGCGCGCCCGGGACGCTGACCACGTCATAGGTCGCGCCATGGGCGGTGATGACGTCGGTGGCGGCCTTCAACAGCTCGTCGGCCAGGTCGGAATAGAAGCGCGCCTCGACCACGAGGATGCGGATCTTGTCGTCTTGCATCATAAGGTTCCTGTTCGAGCGGACCCTTTAGGCCGTTTCGCGCCAGCGGGCGAGATACCGCGCCAGCATGTCGATCTCCAGATTGACCCGCGCGCCGGGCTTCAGCGTCCCGAGCGTCGTCACCTCCCAGGTGTGGGGGATCAGATTGACGCCGAAGACGTCGTCCTCGACCTCGTTCACGGTCAGGGACACGCCCTCTACCGTGATCGAGCCCTTGGGCGCGATAAAGCGATGCAGCGGGCGGGGAACGCGGACGCGAACCCGGTGCGAGCCGCCCTCGCTCTCGATGGACAGCACCTCACCGACGCCGTCCACGTGGCCGGAGACGATGTGACCGCCCAGTTCGTCGCCCACCTTGGCGGCGCGTTCCAGATTGACCGGCCGGCCTTCCGTCCAGTCAGACAGGGTGGTCAGGCCCAGGGTCTCGCCGGAGACCTCGACGGCGAACCACCCCTCCCCCTTCTCCACCACGGTCAGGCAGCAGCCGGCGTGAGAGATGGAGGCGCCGATATCGACGGTGGAGAGATCGAATTTGGTCTCGATCTCAAACCTGCGGTCGCGGTTGGTGTCGCGGACGGCGCGGACGCGGCCCACATCGGTGACAATGCCGGTGAACATTCAGATCCTCTCGTAACGTTCCCACAGGTCGGAGCCGACCTCGCGGACGTCAACCCGTTTCAGGCGGGGCGCATCGGAAAGCGCGGACAGGGCCAGGTCGCCGATCCCCGGCCGCCCCTCGGCGCCGATGACCATCGACGCGCGGAACCATTCCACCGCATCGACCAGCCCGGCTTGCAGAAAGCTCGCCGCGACCTGGCCGCCGCCTTCAATGAAGACGCGGTTCAGACCCACGCCCGCCAGGGCTTCCAGGGCCGCACGAGGCGACGGACGCCCCTGGTCCGCCGCCTGCAATACGCGGACCCCTAGATCCAGCAAGTCGGCGCGGGGGGGCGAGCCGCAGACGACATAGGTCGCAATGTCCCCGGCCGTGCGCGCAAGCTTGGCGGTCACAGGCAAGCGTTGGTGGCTGTCCAGCACGACGCGCGCAGGCTGAGCCCCGTCATATCCGTCCAGCCGCACCGTCAGTTCCGGATCATCGGCCAGCGCCGTCTCGACGCCCACCAGCACCGCGTTATGTTCGGCGCGCAACCGATGCACGGCCTGGCGCGCCTCTGGACCGGTGATCCAGCGGCTTTCCCCACTCGCCGTGGCGATGCGTCCGTCCAGCGTGGTGGCCAGCTTCAGGGTGACGAAGCTAGCGCTCATCCTCGCCGCCTTCGCTCAGGCCTTCCTCGCCCAGCCCCTCTTCGCCCAGGAAGGTGGCGAACTCGCCGGCCTCCCGGAAGTCGCGATAGACCGAGGCGTAGCGAACATAGGCCACGTCATCGAGGGCCTTGAGCTGCTTCATCACCATCTCACCGACCGCCGAGGACGGCAGCTCGGTCTCGCCGACGCTTTCCAGCTGGCGGACGATGGACGAGATCATCCGCTCCACCCGCTCGGGCTCGATGGGGCGCTTGCGGATGGCGATGGCGATGGAGCGCGCCAGCTTGTCCCGGTCGAAGGGCGTACGCCGTCCGGACCGCTTCAGGATGGTCAGCTCGCGCAGCTGAACGCGCTCAAAGGTGGTGAAGCGGCCGCCGCACTCCGGGCAGAGGCGGCGGCGGCGGATCGCGGCGCCGTCTTCCGACGGACGCGAGTCCTTCACCTGGCTTTCGGCGTGGCCGCAGAACGGGCAGCGCATGATGTGGCCCCTCCCGGCCGGCCTGAACCCTAGTTTGCGGGCTTAGGCGTAGATGGGGAAGCGCTTGGTCAGCGCCACCACTTCCGCGCGGACCTTGGCTTCGACGGCGGAGTTGTCGCCGCCGGTGGCGACGCCATCCAGCACCTCGCCGATCCACTTGCCGACCTGGCGGAACTCTTCGGTCCCGAAGCCGCGGGTGGTGGCCGCCGGCGTGCCGACGCGCAGGCCCGAGGTCTGCATGGCCGGCAGCGGGTCGCCAGGGATCGAGTTCTTGTTGGTGGTGATGCCGGCGCGCTCCAGGGAGATCTCGGCGTCGGCGCCAGACACGCCCTTGGGCGTCAGGTCCACCAGCATCAGGTGGCTGTCAGTGCCGTTCGAGACGATCTTGAAGCCGACGCTCTGCAGGCTGTCGGCCAGGGCCCGGGCGTTCTCGACCACCTGCTTGGCGTAGGCCTTGAACTCCGGACGCAGGGCCTCGCCGAAGGCGACCGCCTTGGCCGCGATCACGTGCATCAGTGGGCCGCCCTGCAGGCCGGGGAACACCGCGGAATCGATCTTCTTGGCCAGCTTCTTGTCGTTGGTCAGGATCATGCCGCCACGCGGACCACGCAGGGTCTTGTGGGTGGTGGTGGTGACGATGTGGGCGTGCGGGAACGGGTTGGGATACTCGCCCGCCACGATCAGGCCGGCATAGTGGGCCACGTCGCACATCAGGATCGCGCCAACTTCATCAGCGATCTCGCGGAACTTCTTGAAGTCGATGTGGCGCGAATAGGCCGACCCGCCGGCGATGATCACCTTCGGATTGTTGGCCTTGGCGACCTCATAGGCCTCGTCGTAGTCGATCAGGTGGTCCTGGGCGCGCACGCCATAGGCCACGGGCGAGAACCATTTGCCGGACTGGTTGACGCTCTTGCCGTGGGTCAGGTGACCGCCGTGGTCCAGGTTCATCCCCATGAAGGTGTCGCCCGGCTTCATGGTGACCATGAACACCGCCTGGTTCGCTTGGCTGCCGGAGTGCGGCTGGACGTTGGCGAACTCGCAGCCGAACAGGGCCTTGGCGCGTTCGATGGCCAGCAGCTCGGCCTCGTCCACGACCTCGCAACCGCCGTAGTAGCGCTTGCCCGGATAGCCCTCGGCGTACTTGTTGGTCAGGACCGAGCCTTGCGTCTCCAGCACCGCCTTGGAGACGATGTTCTCGGAGGCGATCAGTTCGATCTGGTCCTGCTGGCGGCGCAGCTCCCCACCCAGGATCTTCGCGATCTGCGGATCGCTTTCACCGACCGGGCTGGTGAAGAAGGCGTCGACGGAGTTGGCGGCGTGGACGGTCATGGGGGGCCTTTCGGGATTCGGGGATGAGCCCTTTGCGGGCGCTCTTTAGCGCCATCGGCGCGTGGAACAAACTTCGGAACCGGTTCGGACGTGGAAACGTTCTGCTCGAACCGGAGGGGCGCGAGCGGAACCGCGGCGATCCACGCCGGCCTTTGGTTGTGAAAACAGGGGCGTCTTATGGTGAATGAAGCCGAAGCAGTCATGACTTCGGAGCAGGATCTGCTTCGGCTGGGCGTCGAAATTGTCGCAGCCTATGTGGGACGCAATTCCCTGCCCCCGGAGGCGGTGCCTGATCTTCTGCGCACCGTTCACGGCGCCCTGAAAAGTCTCACGGATGCGCCAGCGACCGCCGACGAGCGGCCCAAACCGGCCGTGCCGATCAGCAAGTCCATCCAGCACGACTTCATCGTCTGCCTGGAGGACGGGAAGAAGCTGAAAATGCTGAAGCGCTATCTGCGCTCGCGCTACGACATGAGCCCTGACGAGTATCGGCGTCGGTGGGGCCTGCCGCCCGACTATCCGATGGTGGCGCCGGCCTATGCGGCGCGGCGCTCCGATTTCGCCCGTCAGATCGGGCTGGGCCTGGGGGTCAGGCGTCGCAAATAAGCGCGATAGATAGGTTTGGCTGAAGCCGGGCGTCTCCTGGGCGTCTGGACTGACTTATGCGCCCAGTCCGCCCGTCAGGCAATGCGGTCAGGCGGCGACGCCGCCGACGCGCTTGATGTTGCAGCGGGTCCAGAGGTTCTCAAGCGCCTTGACCAGGTCGCCCATCATCTCGTCGGTGTGGGCCGGCGACGGCGTGAACCGCAGACGCTCGGTGCCGCGCGGCACGGTCGGATAGTTGATCGGCTGGACGTAGATCCCGTAGTCGCTGAGCAGGATATCCGAGATCAGCTTGCAGTGGACGGGGTCGCCCACCTCGACCGGCACAATGTGGCTGACCGAGGGCATCACCGGCAGGCCGGCCTTGCGCATCAGCGCCTTCAGGGTGGCGGCGCGTTCCTGATGGGCCTCACGGACCTCGTTGTGGTCCTTCAGGTAGCGGATCGAAGCCACCGCGCCCGCGGCCAGGGCCGGCGGGAGCGAGGTCGTGAAGATGAAGCCGTCGGCGTAGGAGCGGATCGCATCAACGATCACCGCGTCGGCGGCGATGTAGCCGCCCATGACGCCGAACGCCTTGCCCAGCGTGCCTTCGATGATGTCGATCTCGGCCATCACCCCGTCACGCTCGGCGACGCCAGCGCCACGCGGGCCGTACATGCCAACCGCGTGGACCTCATCGATATAGGTCAGGGCGTTGTACTTCTTGGCCAGGGCGATGGTGCCGGCGATGTCGGCGATGTCGCCGTCCATCGAATAGACGCTCTCGAAGGCGATCAGCTTCGGCGCGGCCGGATCGGCGGCGGCCAGCAGTTCTTCGAGATGGGCCAGATCATTGTGGCGATAGACGTGACGCGGACCACGACCCGCGCGAATGCCGCTGATCATCGAGTTGTGGTTCAGGGCGTCGGAAAAAATGATCAGCCCGGGCAGGATCTTGTAGAGGGTCGACAGGGACGCCTCGTTCGACACGTAGCCCGAGGTGAACAGCAGGGCCGCTTCCTTGCCGTGCAGGTCGGCGAGCTCGGCCTCAAGCTCCACGTGATAGTGCGTGGTGCCGGAGATGTTGCGGGTGCCGCCGGAGCCGGCGCCGGCCTCCTCGATCGCCTGGTGCATGGCGTCCAGCACGACGGGGTTCTGGCCCTGGCCGAGATAGTCGTTCGAGCACCAGACAATGACGTCAGACTGGCTGCCGTCGGCCTGGGTCCAGGTCGCCCTGGGGAACTCCCCCCGATGTCGCTTGAGGTCTGCAAAGACCCGGTAGCGGCCCTCCTGACGAACACGGTCGAGGGCGGTGCGGAAGGCGTCCTGGTAATTCATACGACTTGAATACCGGTCGCGCGTTCGACGATCTCGCGCCACGGCCGGTCCCCTTGTTGTGCTGGGCTTTTCGCACCCAGTCTCGGCCTTGTCTACAAGCCCAGAGGTCGCGCCGGCTTGATCGCGGTCAAGAAAATTGACTTGCGAGTCATTCTTAGGGCGCTTCACCCCTAAGCAGTTGAAGGATCGCGGAAAAGTCCTTTCCACCAGCCCCGAGACGGTCGAACAGCGCATAGAGCGCCTCGGCCTGGGCGCCCATGGGCGTAGAGGCGCCGGCCTTGGCGGCGGCGTCCTGGGCCAGCTTGAGGTCCTTCAGCATCATGGTGGTGGCGAATCCGCCCTCGTAGTCGCGATTGGACGGCGCGGTCTCCACCAGGCCCGGCCAGGGCGAGTAGCTGGTGAGCGACCAGCATTGGCCGGAGGACTTGGACGCGATCTCGAAGAACTTGTCCGGCGCCAGGCCCAGCTTTTCGGCCAGGGCGAAGGCCTCGGAGACGGCGATCATCGAGACGCCGAGCACCATATTGTTGCAGATCTTGGCCGCCTGCCCCGCCCCGTGGTCCCCGGCCCGGATGACAGCGCGGGCCATGGGCTCAAGCACGGGCTCGATGTCGGCGAAGTCCGCCTCGACGCACCCGACCATGAAGGCCAGGGTCCCGGCCTCGGCGCCGGCCGCCCCGCCGGACACCGGCGCGTCGGCGAAGCGGAAGCCCGCCGCCACCGCCTGGGCCGCCACGGCGCGGGCGCTTTCCACGTCGATGGTCGAGCAGTCGATCAAGAGCGCGCCGGCCTTGGCCCGCGGCAGGACGTCATTCGCATAGACGGCGCGGACATGGGCGCCGGCCGGCAGCATGGTGATGACGACATCTGCGCCCTCTACCGCCTCGCCGGCAGTTGCGGCGGCCGTGCACCCCGCCGCCACCGCACGCTGCAGCGCGGCGGCGGACAGGTCGAAGGCGGAGACCTCGTGACCCGCCTTGGCCTGATTGGCGGCCATGCCGCCGCCCATGTTGCCAAGGCCGATGAAGGCGATGCGGGTCATGAGGCTCTGGTCCCTAGCTCTTGGGTTTCTGGAACTTGTAGATGAACTGGTCGGTGTGCCCACGGACGGCCGGGTCGAACACGTTCTTGGTGTAGTCGTCCTTCGGATTGCGCAGGACCTTGCTCTCGCCGACCAGCTTGAAGCCCGCGGCCTCCAGCTCCGACTTCACGATGGCCGGATCGATCCGGTGCGCGGTGTTGACCGAGTCGATGGGTGTGCCGGCCGGGGCGGCGTGGTCGAGCACGATGTAGTAGCCGCCCGGCTTCAGGGCGTTGAACACCGCCTTGTTCACCGCAGCCACGTCCAGGCTCAGCCGGGACAGGTGCAGGTCATGATAGTTCTGCGAGGTCCAGATCACGTCCGCCGGCGTTGGCAGGGCCAGGGTCTGGAAGTTGGCGGCGACGACCTTGATGTTTCCGTAATTGGCGTCGGCGGCCAGGGCCGCGACGGCCGGCGGCTTATCCTTGTTGGCGGCCTGGGCCTCGGAGATCACCGCATAGACCGCGCCCTTGGGACCCACGGCCTTGGAGAAGATGCGGGTGAAATAGCCGCCGCCCGGCAGGAAGTCGGCCACGGTCTGGCCGGGCTTCACACCGGCGAACTCCAGCATCTCGGCCGGCTTGCGGTCAGCGTCGCGGCCGGTGTCCTCGGTGGGACGGCCCTTGTCGGCCACGGCGGCCATGATGGCGGCGGAGGGCTTTGCGGCTGCAGCGCTTGCCGAGCCCAGGGCGAAGGCCGCGACCGCGGCCAGCATCAGAGTGCGTTTCATCAGGTCCTCCCACAGGAATTTGGCCTGGATACCACCTGCCGGCGGCCCAAGTCCCATTACACTCCAGTTAAGGGCGACCATTCCTGAGCGGAAGGTAGGGGCGCGAAGATCTCGTCCAACAGGGCCTCCGAGACGCCCGAAACCGTGGCCGGGCTCCACTTGGGCGCATTGTCCTTGTCGACAATCACCGCGCGGACGCCTTCGATGAAATCGTGCTTGCGCACCACCCGCGCACCGATCCGGTACTCCATGACCATGTTGTCGGCGAAGGTCTTGGCCTCGGTGCCCAGTTTCAGCTGTCGATAGGCGACCTTCAGGGTCTGGGGCGACTTGGTGGCCATGACTTTCAGCTGGTCGCGCGCCCAGTCGGTGTCGGCCGCCTGTAGAGCAGACAGAATCGCCTCGACGCTCTCGCCGCCAAATAGCCGGTCGATCTCGTCCTGGTGCTGGGCCAGGGGCGGACGGCCGGCGTCACCTTCGAACTGCGTCAGCAGGGTCTCGACCGCGGCCGGATCGGCGATCAGGGCGGCCTTGAAGTCAGCGATGCGGCTGCTCTCGATGAAGTCAGTGGCCATGCCGATCAGCTCGCAGTCGGCGGCCTTCACCCGCGCGCCCGTCAAAGCCAGCCACAGGCCGATATGGCCAGGCATGCGCGACAGGAACCAGCCGCCGCCGACATCCGGGAACAGGCCGATGCCGGTTTCCGGCATGGCGTAGGTGGTCCGCTCCGTCGCCACGCGATAGCGCGACGGGGCCGCCAGGCCGACGCCGCCGCCCATGGTGACGCCGTCCATGATGGTCACGACCGGCTTCGGATACTCGAACAGCAGGTGGTTCAGGCGGTACTCGATGAAGAAGAACTCGCAGGCCTCGCGGCCATCGCCCGCCCCGCTGTCGGCCAGCATGCGGATGTCGCCGCCGGCGCAGAAGCCGCGCTCGCCGGAATGGTCCAACAGCACCAGCTCCACAGCCGGATCGTCTTTCCAGCCCAGCAGCGCCTCGGTCATCGCCCGGCACATGCCGGTGTTCAGGGCGTGCAGGGCCTGGGGCCGGTTCAGGGTGATACGGCCGACCTTGCCTTCGGTGCGGATCAGGACGTCGTCAGTCATTGGCGCAGCATCTCCCGGGCTATGATCACCCGCATGATTTCGTTGGTGCCCTCCAGGATCTGGTGGACGCGCAGGTCGCGAACGATCCGCTCCAGCGGATAGTCGCGCAGATAGCCGTAGCCGCCGTGCAGCTGCAGGGCCTGGTTGGCGACCTCGAACCCCGCGTCCGTGGCGTAGCGCTTGGCCATGGCGCAATAGCGCGTGGCGTTGGGGTCCTTCTTGTCGAGCGCGTCGGCGGCCCGGCGCACCATCAGGCGCGCGGCGTCGAGGTCGGTCGCCATGTCGGCCAGACGGAATTGCAGGGCCTGGAAGTCGGCCAGGCGCTGCCCGAACTGCTGACGTTCCAGCAGGTAGGCTCGGGCGGTGTCGAGGGCGAGCTGGGCGCCGCCCAGGGAGCAGGAGGCGATGTTGATCCGACCGCCGTCCAGACCGGCCATGGCGAAGCGGAAGCCCTCGCCCTCCCCGCCCAGGCGGTTGGCGGCCGGCACGCGCACACTGTCCAGGTTCACCTGGGCCGTGGGCTGGGCGTTCCAGCCCATCTTGCGCTCATTGGCCCCGAAGGAGACTCCCGGCCAGTCGCGCTCCACCACGAAGGCCGAGACGCCCTTGGCCCCAGGCCCGCCGGTGCGGGCCATGATCAGGTAGACGTCCGAGACGCCCGCGCCTGAGATGAAGGCCTTGGAGCCGGTCAGCACATAGTCGTCGCCGTCCATCACCGCGACGGTCTTCATCGCCGCCGCATCCGAGCCGGAGCCAGGCTCGGTCAGGCAGTAGCTGGCGATCAGCTCCATGCTGGTCAGTCGCGGCAGGTAGCGGTGACGCAGGTCGTCCGAGGCGAACCGGTCAATCATCCACGAGACCATGTTGTGGATCGAGATGAAGGCGGCCGACGCCACATCGCCATAGCTCAGCTGCTCGAACACGATGGAGGCGTCCAGACGGCCCAGGGCCGAGCCGCCGACATCCTCGCGCACATAGAGGCCGGCGAACCCCAGCCCGGCGGCCTTGCGCAACACGTCGACCGGGAAGTGCTTTTCCTCGTCCCAGCGGGCGGAATGGGGCGCTAGCTCCTCGGCGGCGAAGCTGCGCGCCGCCTCCTCGATGGCCCGCTGATCCTCTGTCAGGTTGAAGTCCATGACACCCTCGATTTCGTTGGGTTGAGCAACTGGCTCCGCTGGCGCAACCTGTCAACGAGGTGACGGAGGGTCAGTGGGTTCAATGCTGGAAGACGCAGGGCGCGCGCGCCAGGGCGAGACCGCCCGCAACCTGGCCCTGGTCAACTATGGCCTGCTGTTCGCGGCCATCTTCTTCGCAGGGGTCCCCGCCCTGATCGCGGTGATCATCGCGTATGTGCAGCGCGACGAGGCTCCGGCGCGGATTCGCAGCCATCACGACTACCAGATCCGAATCTTCTGGGTCGCCTTCGCCCTGACCCTGGCGGCGGGCGTCGCCTTCCTCACCGCCCTGGTCAGCGGCCTGTCGGAGCTGATCGCCTACACACGGATGAACGGTTGGGAGCAGCACAGCCTGAGCATCGATGTCTCGCAGATGAGCCTCGATGGCCGAATTGTCGGCCTGATCGTGCTGGGCGTGATCCTGTCGATCCTGACGGGCCTGTGGCTGATCGCGGCGCCGGCCATCGGCTTCATCAGGCTTGCGTCAGAGCGGGGGATCGGCGAGAGCCCGACCAGCTGATTTCGGAGCGCCCTCATGTCCCCCGCCCCCCTCGCCGCCTATCCCGCCCTGCGCCTGCGCCGCCTGCGGCAGGCCGACTGGGTTCGCCGCCTGGTGCGCGAGACGGTGCTGACCCCGTCCGACCTGATCTGGTCGATGGTGGTGCACGAGGGCGAAGGCGAGATCCCGGTGTCCTCCATGCCGGGCGTGTCGCGCCTGTCGGTCAAGAAGGCCGCTGAGGCCGCGGTCGAGGCGCGCAAGCTGGGCATTCCGGCCATCGCCATCTTCCCGCACATCGACGGCGCCCGGAAGGACGCGACGGGCAGCCTGGCGCTCGATCCGAACGGCGTGATCATCCGCGCGGTCAAGGCCATGAAGGACGCGGCGCCTGAGGTCGGGATCATGTGCGACGTGGCCCTGGATCCCTTCACCGACCACGGCCATGACGGCGTGATCGAGAATGGCCGCATCCTCAATGACGCCACCATCGAGAAGCTGGTCGCCCAGGGCCTGATCCAGGCCGAGGCCGGCGCCGACATCCTGGCGCCCTCCGACATGATGGACGGCCGCGTCGGGGTCCTGCGCCAGGCGCTGGAAGGCGCGGGCCACCAGGACGTCATGATCATGTCCTACGCCGCCAAGTACGCCTCGGCCTTCTACGGCCCGTACCGGGAGGCCATCGGCTCCGGCAAGCTGGGCACGGGTTCGGTCGGCAATCCGGGCGACAAGAAGACCTACCAGATGGACCACGCCAACACCGAAGAAGCCCTGCGCGAGGTCGCCCTCGACATCGCCGAGGGCGCCGACATGGTCATGGTCAAGCCGGGCATGCCCTATCTGGATATCGTCCAGCGTGTGGCCGAGACCTTCCGCGTGCCGACCTTCGCCTTCCAGGTTTCCGGCGAGTACGCGATGATCAAAGCCGCCACCGGCAATGGCTGGCTGGACGAGGAGCGCGCCATTCTGGAGAGCCTGGGGGCCTTCAAGCGGGCGGGCGCCGCTGGGATCATCACCTATTTCGCGCCGGTGGCCGCGCGCCTGCTGGGCGCTTGAGGGAACGCGTCATCACCGTCGTCGCCGGCCTGATCCGCGATTCGGAGGGCCGGCTGCTGACCGTGCGCAAGACTGGCTCCAGGATATTCATGCTCCCGGGCGGCAAGCCGGAGCCTGGCGAGGCCGACGCCGACGCCCTGGCGCGCGAGTTGGGCGAAGAGCTCTCCGTGCGGATCGAGACGCTTCAGGCTTTCGGACGCTTCGAAGCCCCGGCGGCCAACGAGCCGGGCGCCACCGTCCGCTCCCACGTGTTCAGCGTCACCATTTCTGGCCGCCCCCAAGCCCAGGCCGAGATCGCTGAGACACTCTGGTTAGACCTCGCAACCCGGCCGCCAGTCCCGCTTGCGCCGCTGCTCGAAACTCAGGTGCTCCCGAGGCTCCGCGCCCTTGATTAGGGCTCGACTGCGCGTTCAATGCGCCTGGGAGGAAATCATCATGCAATCACTTCGCGCCGCGTTGCTCGGTGTCACCCTGGCCGCGCTCACCGCGGGCGGCGCTTCGGCCAGTTCGCCCGACGCCTGGCTCGAGTTTCAGAAGACTGTCGGCGACAAATGCCGCAAGGCCGCGATCGCCGAGACCGGGCTTAAGCGCTGGACGGTGGCGATTTCCGACATCGGCAGCGAGAGCTACGGCGTCGCGATCCTGACCGGGTCGGCCAAGGGCGGCCCCAGCTACCGCTATGTCTGCGTGATGGACAAGCAGACCACGAAGGTCGAACTTGCCGGGGGCGAGGCGTCCGGCTGGATCAGCCGCTGACGTAGTAGCGGCTCTCGGTGTCGTGAGTGGGCAGCTGGATCATGCCGGAGAATTTCAGGCCGAGCTTTTCCAGCACCCGCCCCGAGGCGTCATTGTCCGGCGTGGTGATCGCCACGATGGTGGTCAGGCCCACCACCTCACGCCCATAGGCCATGACGGCGGCGCCCGCCTCCGTCGCATAGCCACGGCCCGCGACGGACTCCAGGAAGGCGTAGCCGATGTCCACATGCTCCAGCACATCGCGCCGGATCAGGCCGCTCAGGCCGACAGGCTCGCCCGTCGCCTTGTCCTCCACCGCCCACAGGCCAAAGCCGTTCTGGGCGTAGCTCGACCCCGGCCCCTCGAGAATGTAACGGGCCGCCCCGTCGAGATCGCGCACGCCGCGGTCGCCGATGTTGCGCAGGAAGCCGTCCTCGTTCAGCAGCTTGAGCACAAAGGCCTCGTCCCGCCCGACCTCCAGCTCCCGCAACCGCAGCCGCTCCGTCTCCAGGCTGAACCTCATGCCTTAGGCTCCGGCGGCTCGAGCCGGGTGACCAGGCTGGAGGTGTCCCAGCGGCGGCCGCCCAGTTGCTGCACATCGCCGTAGAAGGCGTCGATGATGGCGGTCACGTCCAGCTGCGCCCCATTGGCCTGGGCCTCGTCCAGCACCAGACCCAGGTCCTTGCGCATCCAGTCGACCGCGAAGCCGAAGTCGAACTTGCCCTCGGCCATGGTCTTCCAGCGATTGTCCATCTGCCAGGACTGGGCCGCGCCCTTGGAGATCGCTTCAAACACCTCCGTCGTATCCAGACCGGCGCGCTTGGCGAAGTGCATGCCCTCGGCCAGGCCCTGAACCAGGCCGGCGATGCAGATCTGGTTGACCATCTTGGTGAGCTGGCCGGACCCGGCCTCCCCCATCCAGCGCACGGCCTTGGCGAAGGCCATGATCACCGGCTCGGCCCGGTCATAGGCCGCCCGGTCGCCGCCGCACATCACCGTCAACTGGCCGTTCTCGGCCCCGGCCTGGCCGCCGGACACCGGCGCGTCGACGAATGCCCGGCCCACAGCGCGGGCGGCCTGAGCCATCTCGCGGGCGACCTTGGCCGAGGTGGTGGTGTGGTCGACGATGACGCCGCCCTCAGCTATCGCCGGCAGGGCCTGCGCCACGACGCCGCGGACATCGTCGTCATTGCCGACGCACAGGAAGACGAACTCTGCTCCGGCGGCGACCTCGGCCACGGTGGCGGCCGCGCGACCCTTGTGAGTCTCGACCCAGCGGGCGGCCTTTTCAGGACTGCGGTTGAAGACCGCCACCTCGTGGCCGGCGCGGGCCAGGTGCCCGGCCATGGGAAACCCCATCACGCCCAGACCGATGAAAGCGACCTTCATGCCCTGCTCCATAAGCTAAACCGCATCTTAACGACCGACGCCCACCTTGGCGCCAATCTGGGGTTCTGGGGTGAGTCATGGCGGTCGGCGAAGCGCCCGTTCTGATCAAAAAGGTCAAGAAAGTCTCGGGCCACGGGCACCACGGCGGGGCGTGGAAGGTGGCCTATGCGGACTTCGTGACCGCGATGATGGCCTTCTTCCTCCTCCTGTGGCTGCTGTCCACCTCCAGTCCCGAACAGAAGCAGGGGATCGCCAACTATTTCGCCCCGGCCAGCGTGTCTGAAACCACGTCCGGCTCTGGCGGCATTCTGGGCGGCACGGCGCTGGGCGAGGACGGCGCGGCCCATGCCGGCTCGGCCTCGGTGATCCAGGAACTGGCCCCCGAATCCCGGAACCCCGACGACGGCCGCTCGAAGGACGCCGCCAAGTCCGCCACCGACGCCGAGCCGTCGGACCAGTCCATGCGCGAAGCCATGGAAAAGCGCGAGGACGCCGCCTTCGCCTCCGCCGCCCAGTCCCTGCGCCAGGCGCTGCAGGACATGCCGGAGCTGGCGGAGCTGTCGAAGAACATCATCGTTGACCAGACCCCGGAAGGCCTGCGCATCCAGCTGGTCGACCAGGAAGGTCGCGCCCTGTTCAACCAAGGCGCCGTGCAACCCAATGACCGGGCCAAGGTGCTGCTGCGCGCGGTGGCCAAGATCATCAACCAGCTGCCCAATCGGATCACCGTGTCCGGCCATACCTCGGCCAACCTCAACGGCGCCCAGGCGGACGGCGACTGGTCCATGTCGTCGGCCCGGGCGGACAATTCCCGCAAGGTCCTGCAGGCGGCGGGCGTCGCGCCCGACCGGGTCTACCAGGTGTCCGGCAAGGCGAATTCGGAGCCGCTCTATCCAGATGATCCCACCCTGCCCGGCAACCGCCGCATCGCCATCGTGCTGCTGCGCGAAGCGCCGGTGCTGCCGCCGAACCACGAGTTCTGAATCCGGCCGCCTTGCAGGTCGGCTCAAGCAAGCAATTCGACGTGATCGATAGGCTTGGAGGCGATTTGCCGCCCCGCAGAGCGCCCATTCACCGTTGCGCGCACTTGCGTCGTCGCCCCGCATGCGCCCTAATCCCTTTCAGGCGCAGGGCTTTAAAGGCGATCGCAATTCCGTGACGCAGCATTTTCCGACGCGACAACTCAGGTTCTTCCTGACCGCGCCCTCGCCGTGCCCCTACCTGCCGGATCGCTTTGAGCGGAAGGTGTTCGCCCATCTGCCGCTGTCGGATGGCGCGACGGTCAATGACAGCCTGACGCTGGTGGGATTCCGCCGCTCACAGAACATCGCCTACCGCCCGGCCTGCGAAGCCTGCGCCGCCTGCGTCTCCGCCCGGATCCCGGCCGGCGACTATGTGTTCTCCCGCTCCGAGCGGAAGGTGCTGGCCCGCAACACCGACCTGGAACGCCATCTGGTCGAGGCCGAAGCGACCATGGAGCAGTTCGAGCTCCTGCGGCGCTATCTGCTGACCCGGCACGCCGACGGCGGCATGGCCGAGATGGCCTGGCCCGACTATGTGGCCATGGTCGAGGACACCGCGGTCCGCACCCACATCATCGAGTACCGGACGAAATCCACCGACGGCGGGCCCGGCGACCTTGTGGCCTGCGCCCTCGTGGACCTGATGGGTGACGGCCTGTCGCTCGTCTACAGCTTCTATGACCCCACCGCCGCCCGACGCAGCCTGGGCTCCTTCATCATCCTGGATCATCTGGTCCAGGCCAACCTGACCGGCATGCCCTACGTCTATCTGGGCTATTGGGTCCGGGGGTCGGAGAAGATGGACTACAAGGTCCGCTATTCGCCCATCGAACTGCTGCGCCCCGAAGGCTGGACCCTGATGTCGGCCCGGGACCTGAGGCCGACCGGCCAGGACTGAGCGCCTTCTCAACAGCTGGACGCCGCTCATCCCCAGGCTGAGCGCCCCGCCGCCGTCGACCCTGAACGCCTGGCTTGGTAAACCGCGCCCGTGAGCAGCGCCGCCGGATTTTTGTCATGTCGCGTCAACTGAGGCTGGACCTCAACCGGCCCGCGTCCCATGCCCGCCAGGATTTCGTGGTCGGCCCCTCCAACGCCCAAGCCGTCGCCGCTCTGGACGCCTGGCCCGCATGGCACGGCGGCTGCCTGGCCCTGGTCGGCCCCAAGGGCTGCGGCAAGAGCCACCTGGCGCAGGATTGGGCCGCCTCCGCCAACGCCATTCTCCTGCACGCCCAAGCGCCGGAGCTTGACCAGGCCCACGGCCGTCCCGTGCTGGTCGAGGACGTCGACCAGGGCTTCGATGATGAGGCGCTGTTCCACCTGATCAACATGGCCGGGCGCGAGGGCGGCGGCCTGCTGGTCACCGCCCAGACCCCGCCCGCCGCCTGGACCGCGCGCCTGCCGGATCTGCGCTCCCGCCTGAACGCCCTTCCCGTGGCCCTGATCGAGGCCCCCGATGACGAGGTGCTGGAAGGTGTGCTGCGGAAGTTCTTCCGCGAGCGCAACATCCGGCCGCCCAACGAGGTGCTGCCCTATCTCCTGCGGCGGATGGAACGCTCGATTCCCGCCGCCCGGGACCTGGTGGAAAAGCTCGACGAGGCCGCCGACGCTGAGCAACGGCCCATTTCTCGCGCCCTGGCTCGCCGCTTCTTCGACGACGATACGGAAAATCTTGACCTTTTTGACGACTGACTTGTTGCTGTCACGTGCCGGGTCCAAGACCAGCAGGACCCGGAACTCAGTAGCGAAGAAGAGCCTCCATGACCCTCGCCGCGCCCGTCGCAACGGAAGCCGCCGTCGCCACCGATCTGGTGCTCGACCCGGAACTGGCCAAGTCGCCGAAGCGGTTCTTCAATCGCGAACTCTCGTGGCTGGCCTTCAACGAGCGCGTCCTGGACGAAAGCAAGAACCCGCGGCATCCGCTGCTGGAGCGCCTGCGCTTCCTGTCGATCTGCGCGAACAATCTCGATGAGTTCTACATGGTGCGCGTCGCCGGCCTGAAGGCTCAGGTCCGCGAAGGCGTCCGGGTGGTGAGCCAGGAAGGCCTGACCGCCGCCCAGCAGTTGGACCAGGTGAACGCCGAGGCCGCCAACCTCATGGCCGACCAGCAGACCCGCTGGCGCGACCTGGCGACCGAATTGGCCGAGGAAGGCCTGCGCGTCGCCACCGGCGATCAGGTGACCCCGACGGAGCGCCTGGCGCTGGAAGAGACCTTCCTGTCGCGGGTGTTTCCGGTGCTGACGCCCCTGGCCATCGACCCGGCCCACCCGTTTCCTTTCATTCCGAACCTCGCCTTCTCGCTGGTCCTGAAGATCCGCCGGCAGTCCGATGGACGGGTGCTCTACGCCCTGGTGCCAATTCCGGCCCAGGTGGCCCGCTTCTGGGAGGTCCCGACGGCGGGACGTCGGCGCAAGTCCGAGCGGCGCTTCCTGCCCCTGGAGAGCCTGGTCGCCCTGTTCCTCGACCGCCTGTTCCCGGGCTGCGAGATCGAGGGCCAGGGCGTGTTCCGCCTGATCCGCGATTCCGACGTTGAAATGGAGGAAGAGGCCGAAGACCTGGTCCGCGAGTTCGAGATGCGGCTGAAGCAACGCCGCCTGGGCTCGGTCGTCCGCGTCGAGATCGAGGCGGCCATGCCGGTCGAGTTGCGCGACTTCATCTGCGAGAATCTTCACGCCCAGGACGAGGACGTGATCATGATCGACGGCCTGCTAGGCCTCGACGAGCTCGCCCAGCTGATTCCGTCGGACCGTCCGGACCTGAAGTTCAAAGCCTTTGAGCCGCGTTTCCCCGAACGGATCCGCGACCATGCCGGCGACTGCTTCGCCGCCATCCGCGAGAAGGACATCCTGGTCCACCATCCCTTCGAGAGCTTCGACGTGGTGGTGCAGTTCCTGCGTCAGGCCGCGCGCGATCCGAACGTCCTGGCGATCAAGCAGACCCTCTATCGGACCTCGTCCAACAGCCCGATCGTGGCCGCCCTGATCGAGGCGGCGGAGAACGGCAAGAACGTCACCGCCCTGGTGGAGATCAAGGCCCGCTTCGACGAGGAGGCCAACCTGAAGTGGGCGCGCGACCTGGAACGCGCCGGCGTGCACGTGGTCTTCGGCTTCGTGGAGTACAAGACCCACGCCAAGCTCTCGATGGTGGTCCGCAAGGAGGGCGACGCGCTTCGCACCTACTGCCACTTCGGGACCGGCAACTATCACCCGGTGACGGCGCGCATCTACACCGACCTGTCCCTGTTCACCGCCGATCCGGCGCTGAGCCGGGATTCTGCACGGCTTTTCAACTACATCACGGGCTATGCGAAGCCGGACAAGCTGGAGAAGCTGTCCTTCTCGCCGGTGACCATGAAGCATGACCTGCTGGAGTTGATCCGTCGCGAGGCCGACAACGCCAAGGCCGGCAAGCCAGCCGCCATCTGGGCCAAGCTGAACGCCCTGGTGGACCCTGTCATCATCGACGCCCTCTACGCCGCCAGCCAGGCGGGGGTGTCCATCGACCTGGTGATCCGCGGCATCTGCTGCCTGCGCCCCGGCGTGCCCGGCCTGTCTGAGAACATCCGGGTCAAGTCCATCGTCGGCCGGTTCCTGGAGCACGCGCGGATCGTGGCCTTCTCCAACGGCGCGCCCATGCCCTCGTCCGAGGCCCGCGTGTTCATCTCCTCGGCCGACTGGATGCCCCGCAACCTGGATCGCCGGGTGGAGGCCCTGACGCCTGTGGAAAATCCCACGGTGCACCAACAGGTCTTGCAACAGATCATGGTCGCGAACCTGAAGGATGAGGCGCAAAGCTGGACGCTGGACGCCGACGGCCGCTATACCCGGGACCCGTCATGGGAGCACCCGGGCGCATTCTCCGCGCACGAGTACTTCATGACCAATCCCAGCCTTTCCGGACGGGGACAGAAGGTGAAGGACATGCCGCGCGCGATTGATCATGTGGCTTCGCGCGGACAGTAACCCGGGCCGGCAGGCCGCCGTCATCGACATCGGGTCGAACTCCGTCCGCCTTGTCATCTATCGCCTGGAAGGCCGGGCGATCTGGACCGTCTTCAACGAGAAGGCGCTGGCGGGCCTTGGCCGGGACCTGACCAAGACCGGACGGCTGTCCCTGGACGGCGGCGAGACCGCCCTGGCCGCCATCCGTCGCTTCCGCGCCGTGCTCGACGGCTGGCCGCCCGAGGACCTCTATGTGGTCGCCACCGCCGCCGTGCGCGAGGCCGCGGACGGCCCGGCCTTCGTCCAGCGGATTCACGACGAAACCGGCCTCAAGGTGCGGGTGCTCTCCGGCGAGGAGGAGGCGCACTACGCGGCGCTGGGCGTCCTGGCGGGTCAGCCGGACGCAACGGGGGTCGTCGGCGACCTGGGCGGCTCCAGCCTCGAGCTGATTCGGCTCCCCGACGCCCAGGACGGGGCCACTCTGCCGCTGGGCCCCTTCGCCCTGGGCGCGCCGGCGCCGCTGGACATGGATCGCACGCGCAAGGCCATCGATCAGGTGCTCAGGCCGGTGGCGGCGCGGTTCGCCAGCCGCGAGTTCCATGCGGTCGGCGGCGGCTGGCGCAATCTCGGCCTGCTGCATATGCGCATGGCCGACTATCCCCTGCACGTCGCTCACCAGTACGAGATCAGCCGAGCCGAAGCCATTGACCTGGCCCGCTTCGTCGCGCGCCAGTCGCGCACCTCGCTGGAACGCATCGAGGGGCTGTCGAAGAAGCGCTACGACACCCTGCCCTATTCCGCCGTCGTGCTGGAGACGCTGATCGAGCGCCTCGGCGTCGAGAGGATTGTCATCTCGGCGTTTGGGGTTCGCGAAGGCCTGTTGCTCGAGGGCATGGGCGCCGAAGATCGGGCGAAGGATCCCCTGATCGAGGGCTGCGAATCCCTGGCCGGCGTCCGCGGGTTCGGCAGCGAACTGGGGCACGCGGTCGAGGCCTGGCTGACCCCGGTGTTCGCCGGTCTCGACCCGGTGTTCGGCCATCGGGATCCGACCCTGGTGGCCGCCGCCTGCCGATTGGCCGAGCTCGGCGCGCGTCTCCACCCGGACCACAGGGCCGATCTCGCCTTCGATCAGGTCTTGAGGGCGCCCATCGCCGGCATGACCCATGCCGAGCGGGCCTTCCTGGCCTCCGTGGCCTTCGCCCGACACTCATCGGCGCCCAACCCGCCGGACACCACCACGGTCGGCCGCGTGCTGACGGTCGAGCGGCGCCAGCGGGCGCGGGCGTTGGGCGCGGCGATCCGTCTCGGCTGCGACCTGGCGGGACGCAATCCGAAGCTGTTGCCCCGCGCCAGCCTCACCAACGAAGACGGCCGCCTGAGGCTGTCCGCCGAACCCGGCTGGCGGGACATGCTGCTGGGCGAACAGACGCCCAAGCGCGCCAACACCCTGGCCCAGGCCCTGAAACTCAAACTCCAGCTCGGCTGAGGTTTCCCATGCAGCTCCTGCTCTCCGCCGCCGCCCTGGATCGCGTGAAAGACAGGATCGCGCCCTTCGCGGGCGACCTGGACATCGTGACCGTCGACGGGCCGGACAGCTTCGCCCGCGACGGCGTGGCGATCCCGCCGGAAGAGGTCGATCCTGACCTGGCCTGGACCACCCTGGACGCCTATGCCGGCGGCCAGATGGGCGCCCTGATCGGCCGCATCCTCAAGGGGACGCGGATGCAGTGGCTGCAGACCTTCAACGCCGGCCTGGACGCCCCGATCTTCAAGTCGATCATAGCCAAGGGCGTGCGGATCTCGAAGAGCAACGCCCAGGCCGTCGCCATCGCCGAGTACGTGGTCGGTCATGCGGTCAGCCTGATCCTGCCCATCGACGAACAGCGACAGGCCCAAGCCCAGAAGACCTGGAAGATGACGCCCTATCGAGAGGTCAGCCAGACCCGCTGGTGCCTGATCGGCTATGGCTCAATCGGTCGCGAAATCGCCAAGCGGGCCAAGGCCTTCGGCGCGCCCCTTGATGTGGTCCGGCGCGCCGCGGGGGCGGACGAGTACGCCGACAGCGTCTCGACCATGGACGCCTTGCCCACCCTCTTGCCCAAGGCCGATGTCGTGGTGCTGGCCTGCGCCTTGACCGACGAGACCCGCGGCATGGCCGACGCGGCCTTCTTCAGCGCCCTGAAGCCTGGCGCGATCCTGATCAATATCGGCCGCGGCGGGCTGGTGGACGAGGACGCCCTGCGGGTTGGGCTCGATACGGACCAGCCGGGTCGCGCCGTGCTGGACGTCTTTGCTGTCGAGCCGCTGCCGCAGGACAGCTGGATCTGGGAGCATCCCAAGGTCCGGGTCAGCGCCCACACCTCCAACTCTGGCCAGGGCACGGTGGGCCGGGGCGACGACCTGTTCGTCGCCAACCTTGAGCGCTTCCTGAAGGGCGAGCCGCTGCTGAATGAGGCCCACCCCAGCGAGGTGGGCCTGTAGACATCCTGTGGATAAGCGGGGGATCGAGCCGGGACACCCGGTGGATCTCGCCTAGATATCCACAACCTGCTTGCCGACCGGCGCCAGGGAGATCACCGCCAGCTTGATGTGCTGCAGGCCGAATGGGATGCCGATGATGGTCAGCATCAGGCCCACGCCCATGACCAGATGACTGGCCGCCAGGTACCAGCCGCCCAGCAGGAACCAGATCACGTTCAGCAGGAACCCGAAGGGCCCGGTGCCGAGCTCGCCATCGGGCTTTGAGACCACCTGGCGTCCGAAGGGCCAGGCGCTGAAGCTCGCGATCCGGAACGCCGCCATGGACCAGGGCAGGCCCACGACCGTGATGGCCAGCAGAACGCCGGACAGCAGCCACAGCAGCAGGGACACCCAGCCCCCAAGCACGAACCACAGAAGGTTCAGGAGCAGGCGCACGTCTATTCCGCGGCCTTGGGCGCCCGGCGCACTTCGACCACCCGTACGCGCGTGCCGTCGAGCACCAGGGCCAGTTCGCCGCGCTTGAGCTTCAGGGCGTCCTCACCAAAGGCCTCGCGGCGCCAGCCGGTCAGGGCCGGGGTCTTGGCCTCATCGTCATTGGCGATCTGTTCGAGGTCGGAGACCGTGGCGATCAGCTTGGAGGCCACACCCGCATCCTCGGCCCGCGCCTTCAACAGCACCTTCAGCAGCTCGACCACGGCGCCCGCCGCCGGCGACGGGGCCAGGCGGTTGCGCTCGATGACCGGAGCGTAGGCTTCCGGGTCCTTCAGGGCCTCGCGCACGGCGGCCAGCAGGTCGGGGCCAAAGCGCGAGCCCGAGAAGCCCTTGGGCACCGAGCGCAGGCGATCCAGCGCCGCCGCGTCGGTCGGGGCCTGGGTGGCCAGTTCGTCGATCGCCTCGTCCTTCAGGATGCGGCCGCGCGGCTGGTCGCGCATCTGGGCGGTGCGCTCGCGCCAGGCGGCGACGGCGCGATAGACCGCCAAGTACTTGGCCGTGTGCTTACGCGGCTTGAGCCGGCGCCAGGCGTTCTCCGGATCGACGTCGTAGTTCGCCGGGTCGCAGAGATTACCCATCTCGTCCATGACCCAGGCGAGCCGGCCTTCTTTTTCCAGCCGCGCCTTCAGCATCGGATAGAGCTTGGCCAGGTGGGTCACATCGGCCAGGGCGTAGGTCAGCTGGGCCTCGGTCAGGGGCCGTCGGGCCCAGTCGGTGAAGCGGCTCGACTTGTCGAGTTCGATCTTCAGCATCTGCCGCACCAGGGCGTCATAGGCGATCTGCTCGCCATAGCCCGCCGCCATGCCGGCGACCTGGGTGTCGAACAGAGGCTTGGGCATCGCCTTCAGATTATTGAAGATTTCGACGTCCTGGCGGGCGGCGTGGAAGACCTTGTCGATGGACTCGTCACGCAGGATTTCCAGGAACGGCTCGAGGTCCATGCCTTCGGCGAGCGGGTCGATCACCGCCTCGGCATTGGGCGCGGCGGCCTGGATCAGGCACAGCTTCGGCCAGTAGGTCGTCTCGCGCATGAACTCGGTGTCCACGGCGACGAAAGGCTGGCCTTTCAGCTTGTCACAGAACGCCGCGAGTTCGGCGGTGGTTGTAATCGGCGTCATCAATTAGCTATAGCCCCGCGCACACCCGAGTCTGCAACCCCGGCGGCGATTTTCTTGAGGTTTTACGTCCCATGAGCGATCGTCCGAACGGTCTCACCTACGCCCAGGCCGGCGTGGATATCGACGCCGGCAACGCCCTCATCGAGAAGATCAAGCCGTACGCCAAGGCCACCCGCCGTCCCGGCGCCGATGCAGCTCTGGGCGGCTTCGGCGCGCTGTTCGACCTCAAGGCGGCGGGCTACGCCGATCCCTTGCTCGTGTCCACTACCGATGGGGTCGGGACCAAGCTGAAGGTCGCCATCGACACCGGCCTGCATGACACCGTGGGGATCGACCTGGTCGGCATGTGCGTCAACGACCTGTTGGCCCAGGGCGCCGAGCCTCTGCTGTTCCTCGACTACTTCGCCACCGGCAAGCTGAATGTCGACGAGGCCGCCCGGGTCGTGGCCGGGATCGCCGAGGGCTGTTCTCTGGCCGGATGCGCCCTGGTCGGCGGTGAGACGGCTGAGATGCCGGGCATGTACAAGGAAGGCGACTACGACCTGGCCGGCTTTTCGGTGGGCGCGGTCGAGCGCGGCGCGGTCCTGCCCCGCCTGGGCGACCAGGCTGAGGGCGACCTGATCATCGGCCTGGGGTCGTCCGGTCCGCACTCCAACGGCTATTCGCTCGTCCGCCGCATTGTCGAGCGCTCGGGCCTTGGCTGGGACGCCCCGGCGCCGTTCGCGCAAGGCAAGACCCTGGCCCAGGCGCTGATGGCCCCGACACGGATCTACATCAAGTCGGTCCTGCCGCAGATCAAGGCCGGCCGGATCAAGGGCTGCGCCCACATCACCGGCGGCGGCCTGATCGAGAACCCGCCGCGCGCCATCGCCGACGGCCTGGAAGCCGAGTTCGACTGGAACGCCTGGCCCCTGCCCCCGGTCTTCGCCTGGCTGCAGGAGCAAGGCGGCGTGGCCGACCACGAGCTGCGCCGCACCTTCAACTGCGGGGTCGGCCTGATCCTGATCGTCGCCCCGGAAGACGCGCCGGACGTGCTGGAAGGCCTGCTGGCCGCCGGCGAGGACGCCTTTGTCTGCGGCCAGCTGAAAGCGAGCTAAGGCTCAGGCCTTGGGGCCGGCCACCACGCCGGCGTCGTGCAGCTTACCGATCTCGCCGGAGCTCATGCCGAGCACCTCGGCCAGCACCTCGTCGGTATGTTGGCCGAGCTTGGGCGCGGGTTGAACGGACAGGCGCTGGTCCTGCGGGATCGTGCCCATGGCGCCAGGCGCCGGATAGGTCAGGCCGCTCGGGTGCCGGATGTCCTCGAACAACGGGTTGTCCTTGAACAGGCGGGTGTCCTGCAGCGCGGCCTCCAGGGTCTGGTAGGCGCCCCAGGTCACGCCGCCGGCGTCGAAGGCCGGCGTCAGTTCGGCCGCCGTACGGGCCGCGAAGGCCTGCTCGAACAGCGGATAGAGCCGGGCGCGGTGGGTGAAGCGCAGCCCCTCGTCGGTGGCGAAGGAGACGCCGAGTTCGGCCTCCAGGGCGGCGACCGCAGGCGCGATAGACAGGGCCTCCAGCGCCTTGCTCCACTGCTTGGGCGTGATGGCCAGCAGCATCAGCTTCACCCCGTCCTTGGTGGTGAAGTCGCGGCCGAAGGCGCCGAAGATGTCGTTGCCCATGCGCGGCCGCTGATGGCCGGTCTGCAGGGTCTCGGCCACGAAGCCGAGATTGGCCATGGTCGCAGCCCCGATGTCCGACAGGGGCGCGCGGATCTCGCGTCCGCCCCGGCCGCGCAGACGCGCCAGCAGGGCCGAGACCAGGGCGAAGGAGCAGTAGGCGCCGGTCAGCAGGTCCCAGGCCGCGAGCACATGGTTCACCGGCCGCTCGTCGCCCACAGGCCCGGTCATCAGCGGCAGACCGATAGCCGAGTTGATCGTGTAGTCCATGCCCTGTGAGCCGTCGGCCCAGCCCATGACGCGAACGCAGATCAGGTCGGACCGCAGGGCCGAGAGCTTGTCGTAGGACAGGAAGCCGTCGACCGGGAAGTTGGTGACAAACAGGCCGCCGTCCTCGCCGGGCGAGGCCGCCAGGCGCTGGGCCAGTTCGCGGCCCGCCGGACTGGTCAGGTCGATGGCCACCGACTTCTTGGACTTGTTCAGCCCTTCCCAATAGAGGCTCTTGCCCTCGTGGCTCAGGGGCCAGCGGTTGAAGTCCGGCCCGCCGCCAATGTTGTCGAAGCGGATCACCTCGGCGCCCATCTGGGCCAGGTAGAGCCCGCAGGTCGGCCCGGCGACGAAGGCCGCGCCTTCAACGACGCGAAGGCCTTTCAGAAGGTCGTACATGGGCGGGGCTCCTGACGTGTCTGTTCCGGCGCCCTGGCTATCTCAGAGGGGCCGAGCCGGGAAGGATGGCCGTTACGGCAAGCGGTTTGACGTCAACATGGACGAACGGGTTTCCGGCGTGGACGACCAACCCTGCGGAACTACCATTATCCTTTATTATTCAATCGTTTCGAGCCCCCTCTGTTCGCGACTTCGGGGCGGCCCCACCCTGTCTGGGCGCCCCGAAGCTTGGCGCCGTGCGCAGGCGCATGGGAGGTCTTCGCCGAGCTCCTGGAGACGCCCATGCTGTTCCTCTTCGCCGCGCTGGTTCTGGCCGCCGCCACACCCGACGTCGGGCCTCCGACCGTGAACGGCGTCTTTGCGCAGCCCGACGTCTGCCCCGGCGAAGGGTGCGACACCACGATGTGGTGGCGCGCCAAGGCCAGTGTCCCGCTCTACAAGGCGCCGGGTTCGCCCCGGATCATCGGCTACGCCAAGCCCGGGGATCGCGCGGCGGTCCGCGAGACCCTCTATTGGAGCCACCCGCAGCGCGGGGTCGTGCTGATCGACGCCCCGCCCTTCAAGCAAGGCGATGTCATCTATGCGCTGATCCCGGAGGGCGAGGGTTATACGACGGTGTGGCGCCGCGGCGAACAACTCACCCTGCCGCCGGACGACGAACTCGATTCCCAGGGTCGTCAGGTGGTCCAGTGGAACGAGGCTCCCCGGCCGGATGACATCTGGTGGGTCAAAGTCCGCACCAGCCACGGCCTGACCGGCTGGCTGAAGGACCCAGAGGCCTTTGCCTGCATGGGCAAGCTGGCGGGCGACGAGAACTGCGTGGACGCGCCCCAGCCCAAGGGTCGCGCGGCGGCGTCTCAGCCCTGAAGCGCCCTCGCCTGGGGCATGCTCGAAAGAGGTTTTGACCACCAACCACACGAAAAACACGAACGAGATCCCGCCCACGCCTCCGCTCACCCCGGCGAAGGCCGGGGCCCAGATCATAGGGCCCGTGGCGAGGACGATTGGGCGCCGCGGACTTCACCTGGATCCCCGCCTTCGCCGGGATGAGCGGGTGGGAGGGCCGGCTCGGCCTGTTCGTGTTTTTCGTGTTTTTCGTGGTTCCTCTCGCGGCGCCCTCCCCTAAGCTCCGCCGCAACAGGGAGAGACACGACATGGACGGCGCACGCGTCACCTACACCGCTGAGGGCATCGAGTTCGTGGGGCGGCTGTTCGAGCCGGCGGGGTCCGGCCCCGCGCCTGGGGTGATCGTGGCCCATGAATCACCCGGCGTGACCGAGCACACCCTGGCGGCGGCGCGCCGGCTGGCGGGGTTGGGGTTCGTGGCCCTGGCCACCGACTATCAGGGCGGCGGCGAGGTGGTGACCGACCGGGCCGAGATGGGGCGGCGCTATGCGATGTTCATGGCCGACCCGGCGCACATCCAGGCCCGGTTGGGCGCGGCGCTGGAGGCGGTGAAGGCCCATCCGCGCACCGACGCCTCAAGGCTGGCGGCGGTAGGCTTCTGCTATGGCGGCACGGCGGTGACGGAGCTGGCGCGCACGGGCGCCGACCTCAAGGCCGTGGTCGGCTTTCACTGCGGGCTCTCGACCGTCCGGCCGCAGGACAGCGCCAAGATCACCGGCAAGGTGCTGATGCACATCGGCGCCCAGGACCCCACGGTCCCGGCCGAGCAACGGACCGCGTTCGAGGCGGACATGGAGGCCGCCGGTGTCGACTGGCGGCTGCTGGTCTATGGCCGCACGGTCCACAGCTTCACCAACCCCGAGGCCGACAGCTGGGGCATGCCCGGCTTCGCCTACAGCTCCGACAGCGATGCGCGGGCCTGGCGGGCGACGGAGGACCTGATGCGGGAGGTGGGGTTGGTAGGGTAGCGCCACACGCAGGAATAGATGTAGCTCGATGCGTGCCCCTCGCTGGCACCACGTTCGTGGCTAGGCGTCGCAAGGCAACCGCCTCACAATCTAAAGCAGGTTAACCGAGCCATGCACATTCCACGCGAAATCCTAAAGACCGTTGCTTTTGTTTGCTTCCGCAACAAAATCTCGGGGAGCCTGGTGCCTGTTGGCTCTTCTTTCTTTTTGGGCATTCAACCGGATGCCAACGTTCCATGGGCGTCGAACGTATTCATCACTACAGCTCGCCACGTGATTGACGGCCTTGCTGCGCAGGGATGTGAGTCGTGCGTCATCCGAATGAACGCGAAATCCCCAAATCAGACTTTCGTAGAAATTGAAATTCCCATCTCTGAATGGAAATTCAACAAGACTGACGACAGTATTGATGTCGCAATATGTGAGCATGGACTCCCGGCCGACGCCGATCATCTAGTTCTGCCAATGACGTTAGGCGCGTCTGACGCGATACTTTCTGAGTATGGCGTTGACATTGGAGAAGATGTATTCGTAAGTGGACTATTCGCCCATCATTTCGGAAATGAGAAAAATATCCCAATCGTGCGGGTGGGCAACATTGCGGCAATGAATGAAGAACGAATAAAAACTAGGAAAGGCGACATGGATGCCTTTCTGATAGAGGCGCGATCTATAGGTGGCCTAAGCGGCTCACCGGTATTCATAAATTTCGGCGCAATGCGCCAAGTAGGAAATTCAACTCTCCTCGGAGCACCCGGCCCTCAACACGTCTTACTGGGGCTAATACATGGGCATTTTGACGTAAAAAAAAATGATATCAGCAGCGATCAAATCACAGAAGATGCGATCAAGGATAGCGTGAACGCCGGAATCGCCATCGTGGTACCATTTGAAGCCATTAAAGAAACGATCTCTCAGCACCTCAATGACTCGAGTCTTTCAGCAGATTTGAACAGATTTAACGTCGCTAACACTGCGCTTCAGTTCTCGCGGAGTCTGGTCCAGCGCACGTAAAGGCCGAGACCTACAAACACACGAAAAACCCCTCCCAGCTCGCGCCAGGAGGGGTCTGATCTCGCGGTCCTTTCCGCCCCGAGGGGCGGGCGGGATTAGCCGGCGATGTCGGCGTCGGTGAAGAACTGGGCGATTTCGATCGCGGCGTTCTCCAGGCTGTCGGAGCCGTGGACCGAGTTCTCGCCGACGTTCAGGGCGAACAGCTTGCGGATGGTGCCTTCGGCGGCTTGTTCCGGGTTCGTGGCACCCATGACTTCACGGTACTTGGCGACGGCGTTTTCGCCTTCCAACACCTGAACGACGACCGGGGCCGAGGTCATGGTCTCGACCAGTTCGCCGTAGAACGGGCGCTCCTTGTGGACCTCGTAGAACTTCTTGGCCTGGGCCTCGGTCATCTGGATGCGGCGCTGAGCGACGATGCGCAGGCCGGCGCCTTCGATGACGGCGTTGATCTTGCCGGTGATGTTGCGCTTGGTGGCGTCCGGCTTGATGATCGAGAAGGTGCGTTGAGTCATGATCTTGCGAGCTTTTCTTGTGGAGGTTTGCGCGGGCGGTCCCGCCCAAAGGGTGCGGGCTCATAGCAGCCCCGTGTGACAACGCCAAGCATGGGGCGGTGTGGGCTGATTTTTCGATCCACGAACCACACGAACCACACGAACCCAGTCAGCTCACCCCGGCGAACGCCGAGGGCCTTGTGCCGGGGCATTTGTGAAGGCCAGGGAGCGATCCGATCCTTGAAACGCAGAACTCCAGAATCTGGGCCCCGGCGTTCGCCGGGGCGAGCGGAGGATGAACGCGCGCACCCAGCCCGACCGGTTCCCTAGGTTCGTGTGGTTCGTGTGGTTCGTGGACAACTTGGCGGCGCGACGCCGCAAGCCGCGTCTGCTAAAGGCGCGGCCGCCATGTTGCTGATACGCGATCTGACCTTCGATTCCTGGGGCCGCCGGTTCTTTGACCATGCGACCGTGAGCCTGCCTGTGGGCGCCAAGGTGGGGCTGGTGGGGCGTAATGGGGTTGGGAAGTCGACCCTGTTCAAGCTGATCCTGGGCCAGCTGGGCGCGGGCGATGGCGAGATCAGCTATCCCAAGACCGCGCGGATCGCCTCCGTCGACCAGGAGCATCCGGCGACGCCGGTGTCGCTGCTGGACACGGTGCTGGAGGCCGACGAGGAGCGGGCGAGCCTCTTGGCAGAGCTGGAGACCGCGGCGCCGGAGCGGATGGGCGACATCTATGGCCGGCTGTCGGAGATCGGCGCCGACCGGGCGCCCAGCCGGGCGGCGGAAATCCTGGCGGGCCTGGGCTTTTCCCACGCCGATCTCAGTCGGCCGATGGCCGAGTTCTCTGGCGGCTGGCGGATGCGGGTGGCCCTGGCCGCGGCCCTGTTCGCCGAGCCCGACCTGCTGCTGCTCGACGAGCCGACCAACTATCTCGATCTGGAAGGCGCCCTGTGGCTCGAGGCGCGGCTGAAGAAGTACCCGCACACGGCCCTGATCATCAGCCACGACCGGGACATCCTGAACAACTCGGTCGACCACATCCTGCACCTGGCGAGCGGCAAGCTGGAGCTCTATCCGGGCGGCTATGACGACTTCGAGCAGCAGCGGGCCGAGCGCGACCGGCTGCAGGAATCCACCCGCGCCAAGGTCGAGGCCCAGCGGGCGCACCTGCAGTCCTTTGTCGACAGGTTCCGGGCCAAGGCGTCCAAGGCGACCCAGGCCCAGTCGCGCCTGAAGATGCTGTCGCGCCTGCCGCCGGTCTCGGCGGTGGTGGCCGAGCACACCGCCCCCTTCGTCCTGCCCTCGCCGGAAAAGCCGGTGGCCCCGCCCCTGTTGCGGCTGGAAGGCGTCTCGACGGGCTATGGCGACGGCAAGCCGATCCTGCGGAACATGAACCTGCGGCTGGACCTGGACGACCGCATCGGCCTGCTGGGGGTGAACGGGGCCGGCAAGTCGACCTTCGCCAAGCTGGTGGCGGGCGCCCTGGAGGCGACGGCGGGGGAGTTCCGGCGCGACCGGCGGATGAAGGTCGGCTGGTTCCACCAGCACCAGATCGAGGCGATGGACCCGGCGGACACGCCGCTGGACATCATCCGGCGCGCCATGCCGGAGGCGACCGAGGCCGCGCGGCGCTCGCGCCTGGCCCAGTTCGGTCTGGGCGTTCAGAAGGTCGAGACTCAGGTTGCGGACCTGTCGGGGGGCGAGCGGGCGCGGCTGCTGCTGAACCTGGTGGCCATGGAGGCCCCGCACCTGCTGATCCTCGACGAGCCCACCAACCACTTGGACATCGACTCGCGCCGGGCCCTGCTGGATGCGCTGAACGACTATGAGGGCGCGGTGCTGCTGATCGCCCACGACCGGTCGCTGATGGAGATGGTGGCCGACCGGCTGTGGCTGGCCGCCGACGGGACTATCGCGCCCTTCGACGGCGACATGGAAGACTATGCCCGCATGGTGGTCGAGCGCGCCAAGGCCCAGGCCCGCGCCCCGACCCAGGTGCGCGAAGAAGCCCCGCCCCCGCCGCCCAAGCCCGCACCCGCCCGCGCCAAGGTCCCCACCGGGCCCGCGCGTCGCCGGGCCGAACAGGCCGAAGCCGCCATGCACCGGGCCAGCGAGGCTGTGGCCAAGCTCGACCAGGCCCTGACCGACCCACAGATCTTCGCCAAGGACCCGCAGAAGGCCGCGGCCCTGGGGCGCCAGCGCGAAGAGGCCCAGGCCAAGCTGGAGGCCGCCGAGCACGAATGGCTGGAGGCGGTCGAAGCGTATGAGGCGTTGAAGGAGGGGTGACGCGCGGGGCGGACGGGCTAAGGTCCCTCCGCAGTCCTTTCGGAGTCTCCCATGCGTCGTTTCCTGCCCCTGCTCGCCGCGCCGGTCCTGATGGCGGCGGCGCCCGCGCCCAAGCCTGAGATCGCCAAGGCGGTCAGTGAGGTCAGCGCCGACCGGTTGAAGGCGACGATCACCAAGCTGGTCGGTTTCGGCACCCGGCACACCCTGTCGGACCGGACCTCCGAAACCCGTGGCATCGGCGCGGCTGAGCGCTGGACGGCGTCAGAGTTCGAGGCGATGTCCAAGGCCTGTGGCGGCTGCCTGGAGGTTCAGGTTCCCAAGACGGTGTTTGAGGGCCGCCGTCTGCCCGGCCCGACGGCCATCGGCGCGATCCTGGCGATCCAGAAGGGGACCAGCGATCCGAACCGGGTGATCGTGATCTCCGGCCACATCGACAGCCGGGTGAGCGATCCGATGAACGCCACGGCCGACGCGCCCGGCACCAATGACGACGGCTCTGGCACCGCCGCGGTGATCGAGGCCGCGCGGGTGCTGTCCAAGTACAAGTTCCCCGCCACCCTGGTGTTTGCGGTGCTGGAGGGCGAGGAACAGGGGCTCTATGGCGGCAGGGTGCTGGCGGCTTTCGCCCGCGAGCGCGGCTGGGTGGTCGAGGCCAACCTGAACAACGACATCGTCGGCAATACCCACGGCTCGTCCGGCGCACACGACGACAAGCATGTCCGGGTGTTCTCTGAAGGCACCAAGACCCTGGAGACGCCGGAACAGGCCAGCCAGCGGCGCTATAATGGCGGCGAGGTCGACAGCCCCTCACGCAATGTGGCGCGGTTCCTGGACGGGATCGCCGACGCCTATGTGAAGGACCTGGACGTGGTGATGGTCTATCGCACCGACCGGTTCGGCCGGGGCGGCGACCAGACCGAGATGCTCAACGCCGGCTTCCCGGCGGTGCGGGTGACCGAGGCCGCCGAGAACTATGACCGCCAGCACCAGGACCTTCGCACCGAGAACGGCCGCGCCTACGGCGATGTGCTCGAGGGCGTCGACTTCCCCTATCTCGCCAAGGTGACCAAGATGAACGTCGCGGCCATGGCGGCCCTGGCGCGGGCCCCGGCCCCGCCGCGCGGCGTGAAGATCGAGGGCCAGGTCTCGCCGGACACCAAGGTCAGCTGGGAGCCCGTGGCCGGGGCCAGCGGCTATCGCATCCACTGGCGCTCGACGACAGCGCCGCAGTGGGAGCATTCGAAGGACGTGGCGGCCTCGGGCGAGGTGCTGAAGGGCGTGGTGATCGACGACTGGTTCTTCGGCGTCTCGGCTGTCGCCCCGACCGGGGATGAGAGCCCGGTGGTGTTCCCCGGCCCGGCCGGCGATTTCGTCACCCCGCCGCCGGCCAAGTAGGCGCCGATACCTGTTTTGGGGCGAGGCTGCGGCGGGAACGCTTCCCTTCGCAGGCTCAGGCGCTATCCTTCATGAAACCGTCACGGTGAGCGAGGGCCCGCGATGAAGCTGTCCAAGACCCAGCGGGCCCTGGCCCTGGCCATGGTGATCGTCGCCGGCATGTCTGGCCTCGCCGCCGCCCAGGTCAATCCAGCGCCGCTTGAACCGGTGGTTCTGGAACAGGAGCTCGCCCAGCTGGGCGTCGAGCCGATCAAACTGGACTAGTTCCAGGCTCTTATCCCGACCACGATCCGGCTGCCGCCGACATCTTCCCCCGCCGCGCGGGCGATGGAGGCCGTCTCGCCCAGCTTGCGCTCCCAGGCCAGGCCCACATAGGGCGCGAACCGGCGGCTGACCTCATAGCGCAGGCGCAGGCCCGCCTCGGCCCGGGTCAGGCCGGCGCCGAGACCGAGGGCGTCCGAATCGCGGGCCGCCGCCTCCAGCTCGGCGCGGGGCTGCAGGATCAGGCGCTGGGTGATGCGCAGATCGAAGCTGCCCTCCCCGCGCGCCAGCACCTCGCTCCGGTCGGAGACGAAGACCGCGCCCTGGACGTCGAACCAGTAGGGCGCGAGCCCTTCGGTCCCCAGAAGGGCCCAGGTGCGGTGCGGGCCTGAACCCAGATCCTGGCGCAGGCCGGCCTGGACATCGAAATAGGGTCCGATGGCCCGCGACCACAGGGCCTGGACCTCGGCGGTGTCCGGGCGCTCGCCCTCGGCGCCTTCGCCACGGGTCTTGAAAACGGCGCGGGTCAGGTCGCCGCCGACCCAGGCTCGCCCCTCCCAGGCATAGGCGCCGTCGCCGACCTCGAGGCTGTCGGCCATGACCTGCGAATAGCGCATCCCGCCGTGCTCCTGGCGCAGGACCGCGCGGGCGCGGGCCATGGCGGCGGGATCAAAGTCGCGGTCGGCGGTGTGGTCGCTCGGGACCGGCGGGGGCGCATTGGTCTGGGCGAGCGCGGGACTGGCGACCAGGGCGGCGGCGAGGACCAGGGCCTTCATGCCTTGGCCTCCGGCCGCACGGTGACCACCCGGAACATGCCGGCGTGCATGTGGTAGAGCATGTGGCAGTGCATGGCCCAATCCCCGACCGCCTCGGCGGTGAGATCGAAGACCACCTTGCCGCCCGGCTGGACCGTCACAGTGTGCTTGCGCGGCTTGTGGCCGTCCGGGCCATGAACCAGCTCGAAGAAGTGGCCGTGCAGGTGGATGGGATGGGCCATCATGGTGTCGTTGACCAGGGTCACCCGCACGCGCTCGCCCTCGCGGAACGGATAGGGCGGCGGATCCTCGGCATAGGACAGGCCATCGAAGCCCCACATGAACCGCTCCATGTTGCCGGTAAGGTGGATCTCGAGGGTGCGGGTTGGGGCCCGGGTGTCGGGATTGGGGGCCAGCGCGACCAGGTCGCGATAGGTCAGCACCCGGTGGCCGACGCTCTCCAGCCCCTGGCCCGGCTCGCCGGTGCGGTCGGTGACGATAGGGGTGATGCTCTGAACACCAGGGGTCAGCTTGACGCTGGGCGCATTGAGCGGATCGCGCATGGACATCTCCATGCCGCCCATGTCGCCCATCACGTCTGAGCCGCGCGGCTTGACCGGCGCCATGCCGGGCGGAGGCGGAGGCGGCGCGGCCTTGCGCGGTCCGCCCATGGTCATGGCGCTCATGTCCATGCCCATGTCGCGCATGGTTCCCAGGGGGCGCTCGCGCAGGGGCGGAAACTCTGCCGCCATGCCGGGCCGCGGCGCCAGGATCGCCCGCGCCATGCCCGACCGGTCCACGGCTTCCGCGACCACGGCGTAGGCGCGATCCTCGGTGGGCTGGACGATCAGGTCATAGGTCTCAGCGTTGGCGATCTGCAGCTCGTCGACCTCGATGGGCCGCACCGCCTGGCCGTCGGCGGCGACGACCGTCAGCTTCAGGCCCGGAATGCGCAGGTTGAAGATGGTCTGGGCGGCGGCGTTGATGATCCGCAGGCGGACCCGCTCGCCTGTCCGCGCAAGGCCGGACCAGGGTTCACCCGGCGCGCGGCCATTCAGAAGATAGGTGAAGGCGGATCCCGTAATGTCTGAAATATCCGTGGGATCCATGAGCATCTTGGCCCACTCCCGGCGCTCCGCCAGGGTCTGGTCACGGCCCCTGAGCAGGCCGGCCAGGGTCTGCTTCTGAAAATTGAAGTAGCCCGGCTGCTGCTTCAGGCGCGTCATCAGGACGTGCGGGTGGGTGAAGCTGAAATCCGAGAGCATGATCACATGCTCACGGTCGCTGACGATGGGATCGGGGCCAGCCGGATCGATGATCAACGGCGCATAGTGGCCCATCGGCTCCTGCAGGCCGGAGTGGCTGTGATACCAGTAGGTGCCGGACTGGATCAGCGGGAACTCGTAGACAAAGGTCTCGCCCGGTCGGATCCCCGGAAAGCTGAGGCCCGGAACCCCGTCGTACTTGGAGGGGACCAGCAGGCCGTGCCAGTGGATCGAGGTGTCCTCAGCCAGGCGGTTCTCCACTGCCAGGCGGACCTTCTGGCCCTCCTTCAGGCGCAGCAGCGGTCCGGGAACGGTTCCGTTGATCGTGACGGCGTGGCCGTCCCGGCCGCCCACCCGCAGCATGCCGTGGTCGATCACAAGCTTGAGGTCGGCGCCCGACAGCTCACGCCCCGGACCCGCGGTCGCCGCCTGGGCCCAGCCCGGCGCAAGGCCCAGGGCGACCCCGCCGGCGAGGAGGTGACGCCGATGTGGGTTGGAGATCGTCATGGCCTGTCCAGGGGATCGTCTGCGCTTATTCGGTCGCAGACCGCAAAGGGTTTCATCCTGCGATCCAGAGCCTAGATATGCCGCACCTGGTTCGCCTCAAGAGTTGTCGCCGTGAAACTTCCGATCCTCGCCGTCGTCGCCGCCCTCGCCGCCGCCCCCGCCCTGGCTCAGGGGATGGACGGGCATGCAGGCCATCACATGGCCGCTGAAGACGCGCCGGCGTCTGCACAAGGAACCGGGGTGATCCGCAAGCTGGACGCCAAGACCGGCGCTCTGACCCTGCAGCACGGACCGATCGCGGCCCTGGGCTGGCCGGCCATGACCATGCCGTTCCAGGCCAAGCCGGAACTGCTGGCGGGGCTGAAGGTCGGCCAGTCGGTCACCTTCACCGTCGAGGCAGGCGAGCCGCCGGTGATCACGGCGATCAAGGCCAACTAGGGCCTCAGCCGCAGCGCACCTCTTTGATGATCCCGGTCTCGGCGTCGTAGAAGAAGTTCAGGCGGCGCGGATTGAAGTCCAGCGTCACCGGACAGGTCGTGCAGGCCACGCGCTGCAGGGCCGGCAGAACCGGCACCGGGATTTCTGTGCGCAGGCGTCCCACATAGGTCTGCGCCTCGGCGGCGCCGCACGCGTCAGCCGGCCGGATCGGCGGCGCGGGTCGCGGCGCAGGGGCCGGCGCG